>DCCL01000081.1 GCA_002313795.1 Faecalibacterium prausnitzii | reverse complement strand
CCATCCTTCGGCTGGAAGATGGGAGTGCTGTAGTAGGCCGCACAGGCTTTGGCAAGGAATTCTGCATCCGCGCAGCTGGCGGTCTCCATAGCGGAATGCATGGCCAGCTGGCCCACGCCGATGTCCACCATGGGCATCAGGATCTGGTGGCCCAGCAGGTTGCCCAGCGTGCTGCCGCCGGCCACATCGGCACGGTTGGCAAACACCTGCACCGGCACGCCGGCCTTTTTGCAGATGGCGGTAAAGGCCGCCCCGGTAAAGCCGCTGGTGGTGTAGGTCTGGCGGGCATTGTACTTGAGGATGATGCCCTCTCCCATGTTGACCGGAAGATTCAGGTCACTCTTTTCCGGGTGGTTGGGGTGAATGGCATGGCCGTTGTCTGCACTGAGCAGCAGGCAGTTGGTGCGGGCGCGGATGCTCTGCTCCCGGGTCACGCCCAATGCTTCCTCAATGCGGGAGAGCACATCGGCCATCAGGGTGCCTTCTGCGCCCTGCCGGCTGGAAGAGCCCACCTCTTCATTGTCGAACATGACCCAGATATCGCCGCGGCCTTCTTCCTCGCCGCGGCCCTGCAGGAAGCCCCACAGCGTGGTGTAGGCGCATTCCAGGTCGTCAATGCGGCCGGACATGAAATACTCGCCCTGCAGGCCCATGCGCTGGGCTTTCTCGGTGATGCAGAGCACGAGGTCCGTGGCGAGGATATCCTCTGCCTGCACCCCGGCTTCTTCTGCCAGCACCTGCTTCAGGCTGCCGCCTGCTGCCCCGAAGATGGGCTGCAGATCGACCTGCGGGTTGTAGTTCAGGCCGGTGTTGGCCTGCCGGTTGAAGTGGATGCACAGGTTGGGGATGCAGGCCAATGCCCGCTCCGGATGCACCAGACGGCTCTCCACGCCGCTGTCCGTGCGCACCAGCAGACGGCCGGCCACGCTCAGCGGGCGGTCGAACCAGGTGGACATCAGCATTCCGCCGTAGCCCTCGGTCTCTGCGCGGGCAAAGCCGTGGTCCGCACCGTCCAGCGTTTTGATGCGCCAGGTGGGCGAGTCGCTGTGGCTGGCCGCTGCGTGCCAGCCGGTCAGCTCTCCCTTGGGCATCCGCCAGGCCAGAATGGCCGAGCCGTTGCGGGTGGTGTAATATTTGCCGCCGGGCACCAGCTCCCAGGCTGCGCTCTCCGGGCAGTTCTGGTAGCCGTTCGCTTCCAGAATGGCAGCTGCCGCTGCAGTGGAATGGAATGCGCTGACACCGGCATTCAGAAAATCAAAAAGTCCTTCTATGGAAAACGTTTCGTTCTGCATGTTTTTCTCTCCTTTGGTTTGCGCTGTGTTCCATTATAAGCGCTGCCCCGGCAAAGGTCAACAAACGGCCGCTTCCAGCCGCTCCTGCACGGCGCGGCAGATGGCCTGTGCTTCCAGCCCGTACACGATCTGCACCCGGTTCCCCTGCTTCACGATGCCGCGGTGCGGCACGACGGCAAGGGCCGTTTCGTCCAGAAGCGCCGGATCTTTCAGGGTCACCCGCAGGCGGGTGAAGCAGTGGTCCGCCGAAAGGATGTTCTCCGCCCCGCCCAGGCCATTTACGATCTGCTCCACTGCGTCATACTGGAGTGGGTCTGCACCCACGGCCTCCGGTTCTGCCGCACGGCCGGGCGTGGGCAGATCCAGCGCCTTGATCAGCACGGTGAATACCAAAAAATAGACCGCGATCTCACACAGCGCCAGCAGGTACAGCACCGGGTAATGGGTTCGCTCTGCCCCGGCGGAAAGGTTCATCAGCAGGGAGCCCAGCAGATTCGAGGTGAACGCCGTTACATGGCAGACCCGCAGCAGCACGATGAACGCCCCGGCCAGAACGGCATGGGCCACCCACAGCACCGGAGCTGAGAAGCAGAACAGGAAATCGATCGCCTCAGTGATGGACGCCAGCGACGCTGTTATGGCCAGCGGCACCAGCGCGGCGGCGGTCTTCCGGCGGTTCTCCTTCCGGGCGCAGAAGATGAATGCAGCCGCAATGCCAAAGTAGCCGAAGGTCTTGACAAAGCCCGGATACATCCAGACGATGCCTTCTGAGAATGGCAGATCCATGGCGTACTCGGTCATCATCACGGCATAGGCCCCGCTGCAGGTACTGCTGCCCACGATCAGGCTTCCGCCCAGTGCCGTGAACTGGAAGGGCGTGTACACCAGATGGTGCAGGCCGGTGGGGATCAGCAGCCGTTCCAGGAAGCCGTAAAGGAACAGCCCCAGGTTGCCGGAGGCTGCAATGATCCCGGTCAGGGCCGAAATAGCGCGCTGCACCGGGGGCCAGAAAAAGCAGCTGCCGGCCCCCAGTAGTGCAGACACCCCTACCATACAGACGAACGCCCAGCGCGTGCCGGAGCACAGCTGGGAGAGCACTCCATGGAATTCCTTCTCGCAGGTGCGGTTGTACACCCAGCCGGTGCAGAGCCCCAGCAGAATGCCGCCGAAGGCCCCCAGGTCCATGGTCTGGATGCCCAGCACCACGGCCTGCCCGGTGCCATACAGGCCGGTTACTGCATCCGGCTGCGCCAGCAGCCCCAGCTCGCTCAGCGTGACATGGCCCGCCGTCAGGCACATCAGCTCACTCATCAGGGCAATGAGCACGGCCTGCTGCTTTTCCTGCCGCGCCAGCGCAGCGGCAATGCCTGCGCAGAACAGCACACCCAGATTGTCAATGACGACCATCAGGCACTGGTACAGCAGCTGCCCCACCAGATGCACCGGCGGCCAGTTCAGTACCGGGCACACATTCTGCAGCGCGCTGCTGGTGAGCAATGCGCCCAGCACCAGCAAAAGCCCCGCCGCCGGGAAATAGGCCAGCGGCACCAGCAGCGCCTGCGAGAACCGTTCCAGTGCGTTCAGCACCTTGTTTTGTTTCGGCATTTCCAACACTTCCCCGTTTTCATTCAATCCGATGATACGGGCCGCTGCGGAATTTGTCAACGCACGAATGGCCCGAAAATTCGCCCGCCGCTTTGTGCAGCCTGTACAGCG
>DCCL01000258.1 GCA_002313795.1 Faecalibacterium prausnitzii | reverse complement strand
TTGCGTTCGTACATCTTCATAAGGGTTCTCCTTCCTGTTCCGTACACTCCACATAGACGAGGGTAATTCTGGCCGACATCCGTTTGTGATAGTTCACCTGCCAGCCATTGCGCCGCAGAAAATCAAGATATTCTTCCTCCGACCACTGATGCGCAAAAGAAATGCCTGCCAGCTGCAAAATACCAGACCATACCCGGCTGACAACGCCTTTTCTGTGGTTCACGAAATTCGGTGCAATCAGAATACCGCCCGGTCGGAGCACCCGCCGGATCTCCCGCAAGGCAGCTTCCGGATTCGGCATCACATGCAGCGCATTGGCAATGAGTACAGCATCAAAGGAAGCATCCGGGTACGGCAGTGCCGTGGCATCCGCCACCTCAAAAGTCAGATTCGCCGGATATTTTTCTTTTTTCGCTTCCCGGATCATTCCTTCCGCATAGTCCGTGGCGACCATTCGTTTTGCCGCATACGCCACATGTTTTGCCAGCAGTCCCGGCCCGGTGGCAAGCTCCAGCACTTCTTTTCCTTCGATCACCTTCGGGATGCGGTCATACATAAATTCATAGGTTTTCCGGTCAGCCCGCATTGCCTTCTCATAAACAGGCGCATAGAAACTCCAGATGTTTTGATTCACTGCGTCCTCCTTTGTGCCCGAAGCTTTTTTTACAATTTAATATTAGTTTGCGCTAACCTCTCTGTCAAGAGTAATTTTCCGGACGCAAAAATTCCCCGGGAGATTTTGCTGCAGTGCAAAACCTTCCGGGGAATGCATTATTCAGCCCAGTGCCACATCCAGAACCATCATCAGGCTGAAGCCGACCGCAAAGAACACGGTGCCGATATCGGAATGCTCTCCCTGCGACATTTCCGGGATGAGTTCCTCCACCACCACATACAGCATGGCACCGGCGGCAAAACTGAGCAGGTACGGCAATGCCGGAACAATGATGCTTGCTGCCAGAATGGTCAGCACTGCACCGATGGGTTCCACGATGCCGGACAACACCCCGCCCCAGAATGCACGGCCCTTTCCCATGCCTTCGGCCCGCAGGGGCATCGAAATGATGGCTCCCTCCGGAAAGTTCTGGATGGCAATGCCCAGCGAAAGAGCCAGTGCGCCGGCTGCAGTGATCTGCGCTGTGCCGGATAAGTACCCCGCGTAGACCACGCCCACGGCCATGCCCTCCGGGATATTGTGCAGGGTGACGGCCAGCACCATCATGGTCGTGCGCTGCAGCTGGCTGTGGGGGCCTTCGGCCTGCTCACTGTTCCGGTGCAGGTGCGGGATGATGTGGTCCAGCAGCAGCAAAAACAGGATACCCAGCCAGAACCCCACCGCCGCCGGGAAAAACGCCAGCTTTCCGAGAGCCGCCGACTGATTCATGGCGGGAATCAGCAGGCTCCAGATGGATGCTGCCACCATCACACCTGCCGCAAAACCGGTAAGGGCCCGCTGGATGTGGTCTCCCAGCGACTGCTTGAGGAAAAACACGCTGGCCGCCCCCAGCGAAGTACCCAGAAACGGGATCAGGATCCCGTAAAACGCGTCTGTCATAAACTTAGCTCCTTGTTAGTTGGTTAGTTATATATAACTCCAAGGAGAGTATAACGCATTTTGCGTCTGGCGTCAATGTGTTCTGGAATCGATATTTTCCCGGAACAGTTCATATGCTCCCCTGATATCCTCCGGCAGGCGCTTCAGGGTCTCATCCCGCAGCTCCTGCGGCATCCCATAAAAGGCCTCGGCAATGCCGCCGGTGATGCAGGCGAGGGTATCGCTGTCGCCGCCCAGAGAAACCGCATTGCGGAGCGCATCCTCAAAGCCAGTGCTTTCCAGAAAAGCAATGATAGCTTCCGGCACCGTTTCCTGACAGGTCTCCACATGGTGATAGCTCGGGCGGATCTCATCGCAGGTGCGGCTCAGGTCATAGCCAAAGCTCTGCTCCACATACTGCCTGATCTCCTGTTTGCTGTGGTCGGTGCGGGCCAGAAAAATTGCTGCCGCCGCGGCCTGTGCGCCCTTGATGCCCTCCGGATGGTTGTGGGTGACTTCGGCAGTTACCTTTGCCATTTCCAGCGTCTTGTCCAGTGTATCGAACAGCCATCCTGCCGCCGATACCCGCATGGCCGAACCGTTGCCAAAGCTGCCGTAGGGCTTCGGGCTCTCTTCCTGCAGCCACCGGCGGAACATTCCACCGTAGCCGGCATGGGGATATTCACGGCCCCAGAACTGCATTTCATGCTGCACTGCGCCAAATGTCCTTTCCGGCAGTCCCTTCCCGTCGATCAATCCAACTGCCACCGCAACGGTCATGACCGTATCGTCGGTGAAGTGCGATTTTTCGCTCAGCAGCGGAAAATCCTTGTGCTTGTAATTGTTGTGGTCAAATTCATAGGGGCTGCCCACGATGTCGCCCAAGATTGCTCCTAACATAAAAATGCCCTCCGTTTCGTGGTATAAGTCGCAAGGCAAGCACCAGCATAAACTGATGCAGCATCTTTGCGACACGCGATTCAACGCTGTTGCCAGCGATCTGAATTGTTGAATCGCAGCCTTTCATTGACAAAAGGATACCACAAACCGGAGGGCAAAAGGTCAACGGGCAGGCGACAAATCACGCGCCAAGCTGTTCCTGATCGTGTTCAAACAACAGTGTGTTGACCTGATTGATGTTATAGATTTTATGTTCTAAGCAATATCGCACGATCCAGTCCCGCTTGGAACCGTCCGAAAAGGCATAGCCTGCGCTCTTGAGCAGGTCGATAGTTTCATCCTCGGACAAATGCAGGCCCACCGCAAAAGCCAGCACCGTTTTCTTTTTGGGGTTATAATCCCGGTTGCACTGGATCTTGGAAAAGTGCTGCCGGGAGATGTTGGACTGCTTGTACACCGTGGAGTCTTTCAAGCCCCGCTCGTCAATGAGCCGCAGCAGCCGTGTACTGAAACTCTCGCCGAGGTTATCCATCAGGCTTTCCAGACTGCGGGCCGCCATTGGTGCGGCAGCAGGCGGAGGCGGTGCAGCTACCGCGTCTGACATCGGTGCGGCCTCTTCTTCCAACCGCCACCGCCGCTCTGCCCATTCCCTGCGCCGGCGGCCAGAACCGTAGCTTTCATCGTTCTGGGCAACGTAGTGGTCGTCGATGTACTCCTCCACTGAGGCAAACAGTTTCCGGCTCACGGCCAGCGAATCCCGGTCGTAAAGCACCAGATATACCGTCAGGTCGTGCTCCATGACGTACTGCGTGATGGTGTCCACAGCAATGCGGAAGGCCTGTTCCTTGGGGCAGCCGTAGTTTCCGCTGGACAGCAGCGGAAAGGCCACGCTTTCGCAGTGGTACTCTGCGGCCAATTCCAGCGCAGAGTAGTACGCACCGACCAGTTGTTCTGCCTCGCCAAACCCGCCGCCGTGCCATGCCGGACACACCGCATGGAAAATGTACGTCGCGGGCAACCCAAACGCCGGGGTGCATACTGCCTTTCCCAAATCGCAGTGGCCGATGGTTTCACAGGCGGCGGTCAGTTCCTGCTCCCCTGCCGCATGATAAATGGCACGGCTGGTGCCGCTGCCCTGCAAAAGATTCCGGTTGGCCGGGTTGACAATGGCATCCGCTGCCACCTTGGTGATGTCGTTGCGGATCATCAGAAACGGCATGGTGGTTCCTCCCTCACACGGTTTTCTCCATCCTATCACATCCGGCAGGCCTGCGCAAGGGGCGCATTTTCTGCGATCCCCTGCAAAAACAATACCACTGCCCTCTGCTCCTTTTTCAGGATGCAGAAAGCAGTGGTATCTTTTTTTATGGAAGCGTCCGCAGCACGCGGCAGGCTTTGCGGAACATCTGCATCATTTCCGCATCAAAGACATGCGGAAGCCCCGCCTGTGATTTTTCATATTCTGTCGCGATTTACTCCTCCGGGGATACGTCATTCTCAATTTTGCGGATTCCAGCCCGGCTTCCAGCTTTTCCAGTTCGGTCATGGCAGTTCCTCAAACTTTCTCGTAGGCAGCTTCGATCTCTGCCACATGCCAGCAATTTTTACAAAGCCTTCCGCAAACAGTACCATCTCTCTCCAAGAGAATATTTACAGTGGCAACAGGCCGATCTGTAAATATTCTGTGCCCGGCATTGCTGTAAGTGCTGCCCTTGTTTCCAGTCCGCACAACTATTATAATAATAGGTACAGAAAGAAGGTGAGCTTCCTGCAC
>DCCL01000011.1 GCA_002313795.1 Faecalibacterium prausnitzii | reverse complement strand
AACCTATCTCATTTTTTGTTGGGAGTGTTTTGCAACAGCCCCTTTTTGTCGCTCTTTTGTTCTCACATGACCCGCAGGGCCCCCTGCTCCCTCAACCGGAGCAGATAGCAGCATCCCGGGCCGAACAGTGCCTCCAGAGCGGTGCAATATCGCTTTACCCTATCCTCGGGCACAAACGCCTGTATCGTGCCTGCAAAGCCGCCGCCCTGCATCCTCCACGCACCGCCGCTTCCCTCAAGGATGCTCTGACTGAGAGCCAGCGCCACCGACAGCCCCTGATGCTGTGGCGAAGCGGCACAGTAGACGTTCTGACAGTATTCATAGGAGGCGTGGCCGCTCTCTTCCACCAGCCGCACAAACGCGGCAAAATCGCCTGCCTGCAATGCATTCCGCTGAGCAAGGGTGCGGGCATTTTCCTCAAAATAGTGGATGGCCCGCAGCACGGCCCGGTCGCCGCACTGCTTCCGCAGCCGGGGCAGCTCCTGCCAGAACCGTTTTTCTTCTGCCATGCCCAGCACCGGACGGCCTAGACACTTTGCCACTGCTTCCATCTCATGCCGGATGGCGGCAAATTCGCCGGTCAGCTCACTGTGGCTGGCTCGGGTATCGGTGATACAGAGCTCCATCCCCGCAGGCAGGACCCCCTGCGCGTGGGTCTTCTCAATACGGGGAGCCGCCGGGTCGGCAAAGTCTGCAAAGAGCACGCCGCCCACTGCACTGGTCAGCTGATCCAGCATCCCGCTGGGCTTTCCGAAATAAGTGTTCTCCGCAAACTGACAGATCGCCGCCAGCGCCGGAGCATCCAATCCACAGTCGTATTCGGTATTGAGGATAAGGGCCACTCCCATCTCAAAGGCCGCAGAGCTGGACAGACCGGAACCACGGAGGACATCGCTGGCCGTGTAGGCATCAAAGCCCCCCACAGCGTGACCTTTGGCCCGGAATCCCTCTGCAATGCCCCGGATGAGGCTGGCGGAGTGGGTGCTCTCCCCCTGCTGAGGTTTCGCCTCGGTCAGGTCGATGACATCCAGCTTATTGAACCCCCGGGACTTGACCCGGATATAGCCGTCCTCGTTCCGGGACGCCACTGCCACAAGGTCCAGCGTGACTGCACCTGCAAGGCCGTATCCATGCTGGTGGTCGGTATGATTCCCTCCCAGCTCGGTGCGCCCGGGGGCCGAGTAGATCTGCACCTGCCGCCCGGGGCCATAATAAAGCTCGAACTGTTCCAGCGCGGCACAGTACCTGTCTCTCTGCCGCGCGAGAACATCCTCACTGCTGCCGTACAGTGTGGCCAGCGCAGTATCCCATCTACCCTGCGCGATCTGCTCTCTGAGCTGTCTGCTGGTTGCCATCCGCATCCCCTCCCCTGTGCTATTCAGTTTGTTACCGCTATTGTAATGCATCCCGGGGCTTTTTTCAATTTCCAAACTGCTAAAAATGTAAAATTCGGTGTCCAGCCCAAAGAATAAGATGTACTTTTGTTGAATTTGCGGGGTCAGATGTGGTATACTCAGGCTAGAGAATCGACAGGCAGGAGGAAACCGCCATGGCAGACGTCTACAAGCAGTCGTTTAAACAGAACTACACCAACAATATCGAGCTGTCCATCTTCAACTGCGGTCTGGAGCGCTGTGCCCCGGGACAGACGTGGGGGCCCGGCATCCGGGACCACTACCTCATCCATCTGGTCGTCTCGGGCAAGGGTGTCTTTGAGGTAGGAGGCCGCACCTACGAAGTGACCCCCGGCGACCTGTTTTTCGCCCGCCCCAGCCAGCTCATCCGATACACTGCCGATGAGACTCAGCCCTGGGAGTACAGCTGGGTGGGCTTCAACGGTGCCTGTGCTCACAAGCTGGCCGCACAGCTTCCCTTCACCGATACGGCACCTGTCCACCATACGCAGAATCTGGAGGGGATGCGGGCTGCCCTGAGCAGCATCTATTCTTC
The DNA here is from genome assembly GCA_002313795.1 of Faecalibacterium prausnitzii. GTDB lineage: Bacteria > Bacillota > Clostridia > Oscillospirales > Ruminococcaceae > Faecalibacterium > Faecalibacterium prausnitzii_L. The sequence continues at coordinate 2,060 of DCCL01000011.1, read as the reverse complement.
CCGCGGCTTACAGCCTCAGGATGAGGCCGCTATGGTGGGCTACCTCTACCTGTTCATTGCCGCCCTCATGCGGGAGACCAGCGAAAACCGCCCCCACAGCACCTCTTCTTCCAGTCAGTATGTGCTCAATGCCATCAAATACATCCAATTCAATTACTCTCACGATATCTCCATCGACGATGTGGCCAAGAGCGTTGGCGTCTCCCGGAGCCACTTATACCGGGTGTTCATGCTCAATGTGGGTAAGAGCCCCATCGACTACCTGACCGAATACCGGGTCAACGAAGCCTGCAAGCTGCTGCGGGGCGGCACCCTGTCCATCGCCGAGGTGGCGGCATCCGTAGGCTTCCTCGACCAGTTTTACTTTTCACGAGTGTTCAAGCGCGCCAAAGGCGTGCCGCCCAGCAAATATATGGCCTTACAGGCTGACGCAGACGCTCAGCCCACCCCCGAAGAGATTTAAGGAGAAATCATTCATGCCCTTACAGAAAAACCAGCTTCTGACCCTGCGCATTGAACGCCTTTCCAACGACGGCAGCGGCGTGGCCCGCTCTCCGGAAGGCGAGACGGTCTTTGTCCCGGGCACTGCGCCCGGCGATGAGGCCCAGGTGCGCATCGTCAAGGACTGTAAACGGTATGCCTTTGGCATTCTGGACAAACTGCTCACCCCTTCTCCCAACCGCATCCCGGTGGACTGCCCTGCGGCAGGCCCCTGCGGCGGATGCAGCCTACGGCATCTGGATTATGCCGCTGAGCTTCGGGCAAAGCAGGAAAGCGTCGTGGACGCATTCCGCCGCATTGGCGGGCTGGATGTACCGGTGCTGGATGCTCTGCCCTCTCCCGAGGTAGACCGCTATCGCAACAAAGTGCAGTTTCCGGTGGGCCGGGATAAAAACGGGATGCCCTGTATCGGTTTCTATGCTGGACGCACCCATCGCATCGTCCCCTGCCCCGACTGCAAGCTGCAGCCCGGTGTTCTGAACGAAATCGGCAATGCACTCTGCGCGTTCTTTGCCGCCCACAGCATCCAGCCTTATGACGAGGAAACCGGCAAAGGTCTCGTGCGGCACATCTTCCTGCGCCGGGGCGCACACAGCGGGCAGATCATGGTCTGCCTTGTCTGCACCCGGGCAAAGTTCCCTCACAGCGAAGAGCTTGTCTCTGTGCTCCGTGAAAAGTTCGCCGACATTGCGACGATCCTTATCAATGTCAACGCAAAAAAGACCAACGTCATTCTGGGCGACGAGTCCGTCACCCTCTATGGCCCGGGCTACATCGAAGACACCCTTTGCGGCGTACCTGTCCGGCTCGGCCCCCTCTCCTTCTATCAGGTGAACACACTGGCTGCTGAGCGGCTTTACGGTATCGCCGCCGAATACGCCCAGCTTCAGCCCACCGATGTTCTGCTTGACCTTTACTGCGGCATGGGCACCATCGGCCTCTCCATGGCTGACCAGTGCCGGGAGCTCATCGGTGTGGAGATCGTTCCCGAAGCCATCGACAGCGCCAAGGCCAACGCCGCGCGGATGGGCGATACTGTTGCCGCAAAGAGCCGCTTTTTCTGCGCCGATGCCGGTCAGGCCGCAGCCCGCCTTGCTGATGAGGGCCTGCGCCCCGACGTCATCATGCTTGACCCGCCCCGCAAGGGCTGCGATGAGACCACTCTCACCGCCGTTGTCCAGATGGCTCCCCGCCGGGTGGTCTATGTCAGCTGCAATCCTGCCACTGCCGCCCGGGATACCGCATGGCTCGAGCAGCATGGGTATCATGCGGAGAAAGTGCAGCCGGTGGATCTGTTTCCGAGGACAAAGCATGTCGAAGCGGTTCTCCTTTTGACCAAACTCAATGTCGAGCGGCATATTGAAGTGGAAGTCAGCATGGATGAGCTGGATGTGACTGCTGCGGAGAGCAAGGCGACTTACAATGAGATTCGGGGTTATGTGTGGGAGCACCATCAGCTCAAGGTGTCCAATCTCTATATTGCGCAGGTAAAGCAGAAGTATGGCATCATCGAGCGCGAGAATTATCATAAAGCAAAGAGTGAAAATGCAAAGCAGCCT
>DCCL01000026.1 GCA_002313795.1 Faecalibacterium prausnitzii | reverse complement strand
ACGCCCTGACGCAGCACGTTGTCGGCAGCCTGGAAAGCGTTCATCAGGGTGATCTTCTCCTGGCTGATCATCTTCAGGCGCTCGTTGGGGATGACGATGAGGCTGTCCACATGCATCAGCAGATTGGCGATGCCCTGTTCTGCCAGACCCATCTTCCGCTTGCCCTCAAAGGAGAAGGGCTTGGTGACGATGCCAACCGTCAAAATGCCCAGGTCGTGTGCCACCTCAGCCACCACAGGAGCAGCGCCGGTGCCGGTGCCGCCGCCCATACCGGCGGTGATAAAGACCATCTGGGAGCCCTTCAGAGCATTTGCGATCTCGTCCTTGCTCTCCTCGGCAGCACGCTGGCCGATCTCGGGGTCTGCACCGGCACCGCGGCCCTTGGTCAGCTTGGAGCCCAGCTGCACCTTGGTGGCAGCATGGTTCTTGGCCAGAGCCTGCTGGTCGGTGTTCATTGCGATAAATTCGACGCCCTGCAGGCCGTCGCTGACCATGCGGTTGACAGCGTTGCCGCCGCCGCCGCCCACGCCGATCACCTTGATCGTCGTAACGTTTTCGTCCATTTCTTCATCGAGCATCAATGCCATAACTTTGTCCTCCATCGGATTTTATCGTAGACCCGCGCACGGGGCGCAGAATTATCTCATAATAATGCTACTATATAATAGTATCGTATCATCTTTTTGCTCCGAATGCAAGACAAATCTGCTTTTTCGATGGTATTTTTTTCTCGGCGGTGTCAGGGTGCCGCATTTCTCTGCCAATTCGTGCTCCCAAAGCGTTCAATGTACGGTCAAGCCCGGCGTATCCCCGGTCGATATGATGCACCTCTTCCACCCAGCTTCTCCCCTGCGCCGCCAGCGCCGCCACCACCAGCGCTGCGCCGCCCCGCAGGTCGGGGGCTGAGAGGCTCGTTCCATGGAGCCCGCCCTCCGGCAGCGGGCCCGCCGAAAGCACTCGTCCCATCAGCTTTACCCGCCCGCCCAGCCGGGCAAAGCCCTCTGCGCAGCCAAATCTCCGCTCAAACACCACGTCCTCAATGCTGCTCTCGCCCCCGGCGCAGAGCATGACTGCAGCCAGCAGCGGAGCGGCATCGGTGGCAAGGCCGGGATAGACTCCGGTGAACACCCGTCCGGCCCCATAAAGCCGCCCAAAACGGGACACTTGAGCCCCACCGGAACTGCGCGCTACAACACAGCCCATTTGTTCCAGAGTTTCCAGCACCGGAGCATAGAGAGAGGGCGGGCATCCGGCCAGTTCTACCCGCCCTCCGGCAGCAGCAGCGGCACAGGCCAGCGTGGACGCAAAGATCCGGTCCGGCAGGGGCGAAAACACACAGCCGCCGAGAGCACGCCGCCCCTCGATGCGGAGGGTAGAACCGCCCGCGCCCTCCACACAGCCGCCGCATCGGTTGAGAAATGCGGCCAGGTCTGTGATCTCCGGTTCCCGGGCTGCGCCCCGCAGAGTGGTCGTTCCCCGGGCGCAGACTGCGGCCAGCATCAGCGTTTCCGTCGCCCCCACGCTGGGAAAGCGGAGGGTAAGATCAGCCCCATGGAGACCAGCAGGCGCTGTCAGGACGAGCCGCCCCGGCCCGGCATCCAGCTCCCGGGCCCCCATCCGGGCCAGACCTTCCAGATGCAGGTCGATGGGCCTTGCTCCGATGGGACACCCACCGGGAAGAGCCGTCTCAGCCCGGCCAAGCCGTGCCAGAAGCGGAGCACAGAACAAAACAGAGGCCCGCATCCGGGCGGCAGTCTCACCGGGCAGAGTGCTGCAGGAAGGGCTGCCGGACACCACGACATCTCCGCCCTGCCAGTCTGCTGTACCCCCTGCGCCCCGCAGCAGCGCCATGCAGCACTCCACATCGGAAAGCCGGGGCACGCCCCGGAGCTGCACCGGGCCGTGGCAGAGCAGCGATGCCGCCAGAAGCGGAAGCACACTGTTTTTTGCTGCCGGTATCTCTGCCGTGCCGTTCAGCGGCCGTCCGCCCATCACCCAAATGCGCCCGCTCTGCTGTGTCATATCCGCAGCCCCCATTCCGCAAAAGATACCCCACAGTATGCGAAAAATACGCAGAATGTCACGGGGAAGGGTCAGGATAGAGTTCCGGCGAGGCGGATTTTTAACCCGCCGGGAAATACCGGAGCAGGAGACCCGAAGCTGCATCTTATCAGCTTGGGCTGTCCGGTAGTTCCCTGCCAGCTATCGCAAAGCAATTTTGCGATTGAGCCGCCTGGCAGGAAACCGCCCTCCGCCCAACCTCCGGTGGTAAATGCTGACTGATACTCGGCTTCCTGAGGAAGCGGCTTCTCAGGCCTGCTGATTGTTCCCTGAGCAAGTGTCCGCTGGGGTGGGGCCCTGTTGCCGAAGGCAATCGAGCTACGTTACGCCTCCCCTCTCGACACCGACAGCACCACCCCCATCTCCCCCAGAAGCATCATGAGGCTGGTGCCGCCGGAAGAGAAAAAGGGCAGCGAGATGCCGGTGTTGGGGATAGTATTCGTGACCACTGCCACGTTGAGCACTGCCTGCAATGCCACCTGCACCACGAACCCTACAGCTAGCAATGCACCGAACCGGTCAGGTGCGTGGATGGCCAGTGTGATGCCCCGGCAGAGCAGCAGAACGAACAGCCCCACCACCGCGCAGGCTCCCACAAATCCCAGCTCCTCACAGACGATGGAGAAGATGAAATCGTTCTGGGGCTCCGGGACGAAGAGGTGTTTCTGACGGCTGTTGCCCAGTCCCAGCCCGGTGGCTCCGCCTGAGCCGATGGCGTAAAGGCTCTGGATGGTCTGATGTCCGTCCCCCAGCGGGTCAGCAAAGGGGTCGAGCCAGGAACGGAGACGGTCGGCGGCATAGGGCACCAGATCAGGCATGATGGCCACTGCCGCCCCGATGGCTCCCACCCCTCCGGCTCCTGCCAGCAGGAACCAGCGCAGACCGGTGCCGCCCACGAACATCAACACGGCCCCGATGCCCAGAATGAGCAGGGTGCCCGAAAGATGTGGTTCCAGCAGCATCAGCGCCGCCACTACTCCCAGCACCAGCGCAAAGGGCAGCACCCCAATGCTGAAATCTCCCATCCGGTCATGGTTCAGGGATATGATGTGGGAAAACACCAGCACCACGGCAAATTTAGCGATCTCGCTGGGCTGCAATGTGCCCAGCCCCGGGATGACCAGCCACCGCTTGCAGCCGTTGTATTCCGGCATGAACAGCACCGCCGTCAGCAAAGCCAGCGAAAGCCCCAGCAGCGGCCAGGCCAGCTTGTGATAGATGTGGTAGTCCACCCGGCTGGCCGCCCACATGGCCGCGATGCCCAGCGCCGCATACAGC
>DCCL01000221.1:2677-3142 GCA_002313795.1 Faecalibacterium prausnitzii | reverse complement strand
ACCAGCGGGGTCTTCAGGCTGACGGCAGCAGGGACATTCTCCGCAGAAGAGTAGCCGGGCACCAACAGGTATTCACCAAAGGTACGAGAGGGTTCTTCGTAAAAATAAGCCATGTTCTGATCTCCTTTTCTCACATAACAGTCCAGTTTGCGCTGCTCCGAGCAGCAATAAAACATTTCACTTATACGGGTGGAAGATTGCTTAAATTGATTGTATATACTATACCACATCTACAGCCCGATTACAAAACAAACTTTATAAAAGTACGCCGCAGAAAAACAGTCACTTTGCATAGCAAAGTCACAGGAAAGTCACACTTTCACGGCAAAAAGCGACGGTTTCTGCATTCTCCTGCCCCGGAATGCAAAAAAGCCCGTCTGAAAACCAGACGGACTCTTTTGCACACGAAGCGGAATATCGCCTGTGCGGTGCGGGCCGACAGCTGCGAAGGAGAACAGCCGGAGG
>DCCL01000221.1:2265-2557 GCA_002313795.1 Faecalibacterium prausnitzii | reverse complement strand
TAACCATATTGTAACTCTTTTGAAGGAGTTTTGCAATAGTTTTTTGTAATTTTTCTGTAATTATTTTTGTAAAGCTTCTGTGAACGTCTTTCACTCACCCTGAGCACCAAACTCCAGATAGCATTCAAAGGCCGCGTGCTCCTCCCTGCGTCCCAGCACATACCAGCCCTGTCCCGAAGGCACATAGAACACCTGCACGCTCTGGCCCATGGGTACCTCCCGGTGATATTTCACCGTTGCGAAGGAAAGCGGCGCAGACTCTATGACCTCCTGCGGCAGGGCATCACAGGCG
>DCCL01000221.1:0-2260 GCA_002313795.1 Faecalibacterium prausnitzii | reverse complement strand
GGCGATGTCCAGATAAAAGGAGTTGTTGATATGACCGTTGAGGTCGCACATGGAGTAGCTGGCCCGGCGCTCCCCTGCTGCGGTCAGTGGTTCGCTCTTGTGGACGACCTGCGGCAGCTCTTCAGGCAGTTCTTCATTCTGGAAACCGGGAGCTGACCACTCCGGTGCGCGGAGGATGCGCCCTCGCTCCGTGTCCACCAGCATCCAGCGGCAGTCCACAAGGGCCAGCCTCTCCCCTGCCTCGCTGCAGATGCTGGTAAGCCGCTTCATGGTGCCCTTCCGGAACTCCTCGCAGGCCGTAGTCAGAGTAAGCTTTTCGGAGCGTTGAGGCATCTTCCAGACTTTCAGCGACTGTTTGCCCACCAGAAAAGCGTTGTGCTTTGCCCGGAAAAACTCATAATCCATGCCATGCGCACGGGCGTGGTCGGCAGAGACCTGCTCCACATACCGCAGAAGGGCGCTGGGCTTGAGGCAGCGGCGGAAATCGCTGTCGCCGTCCAGCACGGTCATCTGCTCGGAAAAACTTCTGTAATCTGTCATATCTCGTTTCCCTTTCCCATCACAAAAAAGGGGCTGTACGCCGCCGCACAGCCCCAAAACGGCTCCCTGTGAGCCATCAATACATATTGCGCGATTTCTTGCGCAGCTTGCGCCAGATGTTNNTCATTGCTGTGCAATGCCACCTCTCCCGAAGGGCGAGGCTACGCTGCCTTTATCCAAGGCCCGCAATAGGCTCTCTCTTTGGGGGAGCTGGCAAAGCCGGACAACTTTGACTGAGAGGGTTAAACTTAATACTGATTTCTCGTCTTTTTGCGCAGCTTGCGCCAGATGTTGAAGCAGGCCAAAGCCAGCATTGCAGCCAGAAGCATCAGGAACAGATAGGCGCTGCCGCCCTCGTCGTAGCTCTTCATCTCGCTCCACTTCAGGTCCAGCTCGCTGTTGACCTCATCGCTCAGTGCAGTGAAGACGTGCTCCTTCGCAACGATATCCTCCGAGGGGAACGCGATGTCACTGTACTTGAGGTCGTCGTCCAGCTCCTCCCACACAGCCTGCATGGGAGTAGTATACCCGATATACTCGGCGTTTGCCTTGCCGATATCCGGCTCACACATGAAGTTGATGAACATCTCAGCAGCTTCCTGATGCTCGCTGGTGGCGGGGATAGCCATGCTGTCCACCGACAGCACTGTGCCCTCCTCCGGGAAGACCCAGGCCAGGTCTGGGTTGTCATCGATCATGGTGATGGCATCGCCGGAGTAGTAGACGCCGATCGCCGCCTCACCACCGATCATCTTATCGAAGATCTCATCCATGACATAGGCCTGCACCAGCGGTTTCTGAGCCTTCAGCTCTTCCACCACCTCATCCACCTCTTCCGTGGTCTGGGGGTTGATGCTGGTGCCGTGTTTGAACGCAGCGATGGCGTAGGCATCGCGGCTGTTGTTGAACATCAGGATGTTGTCCGCATACTGCTCGTCCCACAGGTCGGCCCAGCTGGTGGGAGCCTTATCGACCATAGTCTTATTATAAATGATGCCGGTGGTGCAGAGCATATAGGGCACCGTATAAGCATTTTCCGGGTCATAATCGGCGTTGCGGTAGGTGTCGTCAATGTTCTGGAAATTGGGGATGTTGTCGTAGTTCAGCGGGGCCAGCATTCCTTCCGAGATCATCTTGGCCACCATATAGTCCGACGGGATGACCACATCGTAGTTGGCCGCACCGGACTTGAGCTTGGCGTACATGGACTCATTGGAATCAAAGGTGGTGTAGTTGACCTTGATGCCGGTCAGCTTTTCGAAAGCGGACACCACATCCACGCTGTCGTCCGAACCGTTGGAGATGTACTCGCCCCAGTTGTAAACGTTCAGGGTGACATTCTGGCCCTTGAAGCGGGTCCAGTCGTAATCATCCGATACCGAGACATCCTCGGTGACCTCAATGGTCCCTGCGGCAAACGCGGGCGCGGCACAGCAGACGGCCAGCGCCAGCGTGAGCAGCAGCACAGCAAAACGTTTCATCATGCATTCTCTCCTCTCAGAGCCTTCTGGTCGCGGCGGTAGCTGCGGCTCTCCATCGCGTTGGAGATCAGGATGATGCCCAGGATCACCACAAACATGATGGTGGACAGTGCATAGATCTCCGGGCTGACCTTTTTACGGGTCATAGAGTAGATGGCAATGGGCAGGGTCTCCACCGTGCCGCAGTTGAAATAGGAGATCATGAAGTCGTCGATGGAGTAGGTCAGGCAGATCAGGAA
>DCCL01000169.1 GCA_002313795.1 Faecalibacterium prausnitzii | reverse complement strand
GACTTCCTCTTCAAGATCGTTAAAAGCGTGCAGCTCTTAACACCGGGTTGCGGCTCCCAGCGTCTGCTTCGCTGCCGCTTGCATCCTGCTGGCCGCTGCCCCCAGCAGCTTCTCCCTGTTTCCGCCGCTGGCGGCGGTCGTCGCTGCTGCATTGCAGGGTGAGTGGAGGCCAGAGGATGAGAGGGGGGACTCGAAACACCCCTCTCGTCCTCTGGCCCGCGGAGCGAACAGCTCGCTTGCGACAGCAGAAAACCAAATCCCCGCTACAGGCGGGAATACCCGTTTCCCTTACCAAAAGCCGCCTTACGTAACCAGAAACCCTGCCCGCAGATGCTGTCCCCAAATCAGTAGGTGTGCACACATACCTCGTGTATCTTGTCCCGCAGCGCTACAAAATCCCCGAACGCCTCCGGTTTGTTCTGGGGCTGCCGGAGCAGGGCGGCAGGGTGGAAGGTGCCCATGAAGAGGATGCCGTTCTTGTCAATGAAGGTGCCGTGCTCCTTGGTCACAGAAAAGTCGGGCCGAATCATCCGCTGGGCGGCAATACGGCCCAGACAGACTACGATTTTCGGCCGCAGCAAGCGGAACTGCTCCCGCAGCCAGGGCATGCAGGCCTCGCTCTCGGCAGGCAGAGGGTCGCGGTTCTTGGGCGGGCGGCACTTGACGATGTTGGCGATATAGCAGTTGGTGCTCCGGTCAAGGTCGATGGCAAAAAGGTATTTGTCCAGCAGCTGGCCGCTGCGACCCACAAAGGGCAGGCCCTGCTCGTCCTCGCTCTGGCCGGGGCCCTCGCCCACGAAGAGCACCTCGGCGTTCTCTACGCCCTGCCCGAACACCACACTGTGACGGGTGGTGTGCAAGGGGCAGCGCTGGCAGGCAAGACATTCGGTTTTCAGTGTTTCCCAATCCATAGGCTCGTTAATCCTCTCACAAACTCACGACAAACTAAATGACATTTTCTTAACAAATCATCGCGGGATTTCTGACTTAAAATATACCACAAAATTTAAGATTTGTCTTGAAGTTTTCTGACTCTGTGCTAGAATAAAAAGGAAGGGCACAACTGTGGTGCCCGGGAATAATTGCAAAGTAATTTCGGAGGTAATCAACAATGGCTGATATGTTTGCACCCCTGGTAGCCCAGCTGAAGGCAAACCCCAAGACGATCGTTTTCACCGAGGGCAATGATCCCCGCATCCTGGAGGCAGCCAGCAAGCTGCTGGCCGAGGGCGTGCTGAAGGTCGTCATGGTCGGTAACGAGGCTGAGTGCAAGGCTGCTGCCGCCGCCGGCAATTTTGATATTTCCGCTGCTGAGATCATCGACCCGGAGAACTACGCCGGTTTTGATGAGATGGTCAACACCATGGTCGAGCTGCGCAAGGGCAAGCAGACCCCGGAGGAGTGCACTGCTCTGCTGAAGAAGTCCAACTACTTCGGCACCATGCTGGTCAAGATGGGCAAGGCTGACTGCCTGCTGGGCGGCGCTACCTACTCCACCGCCGACACCATCCGTCCCGCTCTGCAGCTGGTCAAGACCAAGAAGGGCGCTCATCTGGTGAGCTCCTGCTTCATTCTGGACCGTGACTGCGGCGAAGAGGGCCTGAAGCGCATTGCCATGGGCGACTGCGCCGTCAACATCGACTACACCGATACCGTCGATAAGGCTACCGGTGAGGTCAAGGTCTCCGCTGCTTCCAAGCTGGCTGAGGTGGCCGTTGAGACCGCCAAGACCGCTAAGCTGTTCGGCATCGACCCGAAGGTCGCTGTCCTGAGCTTCTCCACCAAGGGCTCCGGCAAGGGCGGCACCGTCGCTCTGAGCCACGACGCTACCATCAAGGCTCAGGAGATGGATCCCGAGCTGGCTGTGGATGGCGAGCTGCAGTTCGACGCAGCTGTTGCACCCGAAGTTGCACAGGTCAAGTGCAAGGGCAGCAAGGTCGCTGGCCAGGCCAACACCTTCATTTTCCCCAACATTGAGGCTGGCAACATCGGCTATAAGATCGCACAGCGTCTGGGCGGCTACGCTGCCTATGGCCCCATCCTGCAGGGCCTGAACGCTCCCATCAACGACCTGTCCCGTGGTTGCAACGCTGACGAGGTCTACAAGATGAGCCTGATCACCGCCTGCCAGTCCTGAGCTTACAAACTGTTGAGCTGAGACGCACGAAGGGCCGCTGCCTCACATCTGGGGCAGCGGCCCTTTTTGTATTCTGTACAACCGGCAGAGAATGTGGTATCATATCCTTGTAAGAATTGTAAAAATATTGCAAAACGCTGGCCGCGTTCCGGCGGCCTCTCATTGAAAGGAGAAACTTTATGGAACGTGCTGAACTGAAACGTCGTGCAAAAGCACAGCTGGGTGGAAAGATTTTTGGCTCTGTGTGGCTGTATGCAGTGCTCGCCGTGCTGATCTATAACGCACTGGTGCGGGTGATCGGTGCGGTGCCGACGGTGGGCGTCGTGATCTCTCTGCTGCTGGGTGGACCTCTGGCCTACGGCATCGACTCGATCTTCCTCAAGCAGGCCCGGGATGGTGAACCCATGCAGATCGGCGACCTGTTCAAAGGCTTTTCGGAGGACTTCAGCGGTCTGTTTCTGCTCGGCCTGATGCAGACCATTTTCATCGTGCTCTGGTCTCTGCTGCTGGTGGTGCCCGGTATCGTCGCCGGTCTGGCCTACTCCATGAGCTACTACATCAAGAAAGACCACCCCGAGTATGACTGGCGCACCTGCATGAATGCCAGCAAGCAGATGATGAACGGCCACAAGATGGAGCTGTTCGTGCTGAATCTGAGCTTTATCGGCTGGTACATCGTGGGTGCCATCTGCCTGGGCGTGGGTTCTCTCTGGGTAGATGCCTACCGTCACGCTGCTGTGGCACAGTTCTATCAGTGCCTGTCCGCTCAGAACGCTGCGGAGTAAGGGGGTACAGCCAGAATGAAGAAAGAGATCCTGGCATTTGCGCTCAGCACTGCGCTGCTCCTGAGCAGCTGCTGCGGCAGTACAGAGGTGCAGGCTTCTGCGGCGCCTGCACAGTCTGCGTCCTCCGTCCAGAATCTTGCGGCCCAGTCAACGGGTGGTATCCGGCCGGAGCAGTTTGGCGCAAAGGGCGACGGCATCACGGATGACTTGCAGCCCTTGCAGGCGGCGATCAAAAAGGCCAGTGAAACGGGTATGCCCCTTGAGCTGACTTCCGGTGCGGTCTATCGCTTTACGGCCTACCTGAGACTGCCCAGCGGGTTGGCTGTCCGGGGCAATGGCGCAGTTCTGCTCAGTGATATCCAGTATGCGGAGCTGGGACAGGACAGGATGGCTGTGGACATTCTCGGAGACTCACTGGAAGAAAAAGCACACGATATCCGGCTGGAAAATGTTGTTTTCCGTGCGGCGGAAAGCTGCCAGTCGAACTATATGCTCCGGATCATGATGGCCCGAGACGTGACGATGACAGGATGCATTTTTGACTGCGCGCCCAACGACTGGAAACGCAGTGCAATGGATCTGTACGGAGCAAATGAAGACCTTACCTTTGAGGGCTGCACCTTCCGCCAGCTGTCCGGCGGTGCAGCCGGTGGCATCTGGGTGCGGAACTGGACCGATAAGGCAGAAAGCAGGAACATCCGCTTCCAGGGCTGCGATTTTTATAAGTCGGGTGCTGACGAAGTTCTGGCGGTCTGGGGCTGGGGCAATGCAGTACGGGACGTTGTTATTTCGAACTGCTGCTTTTATGAAACAGAGACGCAGGAGTCTCTGGATGCAGGTAACTGCCCGGACTGGTTCATCACATTGGGTCAGAGCGGCAAGACCGATGTGCGGATGGAGAACTGTACCGTCAGTGCGGAATATTGCGGCTGTATCCTTCATATGGTGGGTGATGATACAAAGGCCGTGGTGGATAACTGCGACATCACGCTGAAACAGCCCAAAGATACCCCGAAGCACGACATGAGCCAGGGTGCGAACCCCATGCTTGCCTTTGGCAATGGCCGTGCAGACGGAAGCACCGTCATCCAGAACAGCCGAATCACCCTGAACGGCGATTCCGGCCGCCGGGTCTGCTATAAACTCAGCGCTCTGCGGGGCAATACCATGAACCTTTCTCTGGGCTACGGCATCGCCAGCACGCAGGAGGTCACGGGAAATACCATTCAGGGCACCATCCGGCATAAGGTGTTCCAGGACTGCGGCAGTGTCCAGAACAACAATGTGAAGGTAAAGCGTTTTTCCTGGCTTTGGTAAAACAGTCTGCACAGGGCAGGCTGTTGTGAGATAGAACCATAAGGAGGAAGGAATCATGCGGACGACCCGAAAAAAGGTGGGTGCCGTGCTCGCTGCGGGAGCACTGGCCCTGACGATGAGCACGGCTCTGCCCATCCATGCGGCAGCGGTGAGTATCTGGCCGGATTATGAAGACAGTCTCTTTGTCCCGGAGGACAGCCTGTGGGCTTTCGATTACGAAAACTACGCGGCGCGTTATCCCGATGTAAAAGCACTTTACGGGCATGACCGGGAAGCGCTGTATGATCACTACGAGACCATCGGGAAGGCAGAGGGCAGGACAGCATATTTCGAAGAGCCCTGGCTTGGTGTTCCTGTGGACGATGGCACGACCTGGGAATGGGTGGCCGATTCGCCGCTGGACCCGCTTCCGCCGCTGGCAGCCAGCAAATTGCCGGATTGGTTCGACGACCGCACCTTTGTGGATAAGATGTCCAACGCGCGGCTTGTGGCAGAATATAATCAGCTGGAGCCTTTCCTAGTACAGAACGACTGGTGGTGGGAGTCCACGATGATAAGAGAAAAGGAGCTCCTGGGGGAGATGAGCAAGCGCGTCAAGGATTATGAAAACCTGCGTGGAAGTGTCTCATATCTGCACGCCATCAATAAGGATATCAACCTGCTGTATCAGTGCCTTGGCTGAGCGATATTTGCGAAGCACGCGATAAATCGTGAATCATAGGTAAAAAGAAAGCACCTGGAAACGTAAGTTT
>DCCL01000193.1 GCA_002313795.1 Faecalibacterium prausnitzii | reverse complement strand
ACCCACAACACCACCAGCGCCGTAGCCCGCGACAGAGGTGCGGCGAAGATCCTGACGGTCAGCCGCCACCCCGACCCGGAAAAGGGCGAGCTGAGCTACGCCGGGGCCGTGCACAGCGGGGCGCAGATCGTCATCAATACCACCCCGGCGGGTATGTACCCCAATGTGGGCGTGTGCAATCTGGACGTTGCCGCCATGCCTGGGCTGGAAGCTGTGCTGGATGTGGTGTACAACCCGGATAAGACCGAGCTGATCCTCCGCGCCGAAGAAGCCGGTGTGCCGGTGGCCGCGGGCGGCCTCGAGATGCTGGTGGCGCAGGCGGTGTATGCGGCCGAATACTTCCTTGGCCGCAAGTTTGAGGATGCCCCCGGCGAGATCCGCCGCATCACGGCCGCACTGCGCCGGGATACGCTGAACATCGCCCTCATCGGGATGCCCTCTTCCGGCAAGACCACCCTCGGCAAAATGCTGGCAAAGCAGCTTGGCCGCACCTTTGTAGACCTCGACGAGGAGATCGTCAAGGCCGACGGACGCAGCATCCCGGACATCTTTGCCGCCGAGGGCGAGGACGGCTTCCGCGCAAAGGAGACCGAGCAGACCCGCCGCTTCGGCAGGGAAAACAGCCAGCTGCTTTCCTGCGGCGGCGGCGCGGTGAAGCGGCCCGGAAATCTGCGGGCTCTGCACCAGAACGGCGTGGTGCTGTTCATTGACCGGCCGGTGGAAGCACTGGCCGTGGGCGGCGGTAGACCGCTTTCTTCCAGTATGGACGCTCTGCGCCAGATGGAAGCACAGCGCCGCCCGCTGTATCTGGCGGCGGCAGATGCAGTCATCCCCAACACCGGCACGCTGGACGAGGCCCTGCGCGCCGCCATGGAGGCACTGGATGAAATTTTTGATTCTTAACGGCCCCAATGTCAACATCATGCGCTGGTCGGAGCCGGGCGTGCCCGGTGAGCTGGACTACAGCGCCATGATGGATTATGTGCAGGCGGGCTGTGAACAGCTTGGCATTGAGACCGACTGCTGCCAGTCCAACCACGAGGGCGACCTTGTGGACGAGATTCAGGCAGCGGCGGGCCGGGTGGACGGCATTGTGCTGAACCCCGGGGCCTACGCCCACTACAGCGTGGCTATTCTGGACGCGCTGCGGCTGACCGGCGTGCCCGCTGTGGAAGTGATGCTGCACACCCCCGATGAGCGGGAACCCTTCCGCAAGACGGATGTGGTGTCTTTTGGCTGTCAGGGCCACTTTATCGGCAAGGGCCCGCAGAGCTACCTGCTGGCCTGCGCCTATCTCGCGCAGCTGCTGCGCATTGACGGCACCCCAAAACCGCATATTGTGATGTAAAAAGGCACCCTCTCCGTCACGCCTACGGCGTGCCACCTCTCCCGAAGGGCGAGGTTTTATGCATCTGACGGTAACGCAGAATAAAAGCTCCCCCTCTCGGGGGAGCTGGCGAGCGAAGCGAGACTGAGAGGGTTTTAAAACGAAAGGAAAAATACTCTTATGATTATCTCCACCAAAAAAGGAACCCCGAAGGACGAACTGGAAAAGATCGTTGACCGCTTTGAGAAGCAGGGCCTCGATGTCACCCTCATCACCGGCAAGGACTACAACGTCTTTGGTCTGGTGGGCGATACCACCAAGATCGACGAGCGCGATGTGCTGGCCAACCCCTGGATCGACAATGTGACCCGTGTGTCTGCCCCCTACAAGCGCGCAAACCGCCTGTTCCACCCGGCAGACTCGGTCATCGACTGCGGCGGCGTGAAGATCGGCAGCAAGGAAAAGATCGCCGTCATGGCCGGCCCCTGCAGCATTGAGGGCGAAGAGCAGGCTCTGCGCATCGCACAGAGCGTCAAGGCCGGCGGTGCCACCCTGTTCCGCGGCGGTGCCTACAAGCCCCGCACCTCTCCCTACTCCTTCCAGGGCCTGGAGACCGAGGGCATTCTGGACATGGTAAAGGCCCGCGAGGCCACCGGTATGCCCATCGTCTCCGAGCTGATGAGCGAAGACCGCATCCCCGAGTTCGAAGAGTATGTGGACGTGGTGCAGATCGGTGCCCGCAACATGCAGAACTTCCAGCTGCTGAAGGCCGTGGGCAAGATGCACAAGCCCGTGCTGCTGAAGCGCGGCCTGTGCAACACCATTGAAGAGTGGATCATGAGCGCAGAGTACATCATGGCCGGCGGCAACGAGCAGGTCATCCTCTGCGAGCGCGGTATCCGCACTTTTGAAAAGTACACCCGCAACACGCTGGATCTCTCTGCTGTGCCCATCATCCACGAGAAGACCCACCTGCCCGTCATCGTGGACCCCAGCCACGCCACCGGCAAGGCCAATCTGGTGGAGCCGATGATGATCGCCGCTGTGGCTGCCGGTGCTGACGGCCTGGAAGTGGAAGTCCACTACGACCCGCGCCACGCCTGGAGCGACGGTGCCCAGTGCCTGACCCCGGATGCCTTTGCACAGGCCATGGCCAAGTGCCGTCAGGTCGCCTGGGCCATCGGCCGGGATATGTAACGGCCTATGCTTGTAACGATCACCCGCTCCTCCGGCTCCATCGGCGGCAGCATCACAGCGCCGCCCAGCAAGAGCATGGCGCACCGCGCGGTGCTGTGCGCCGCACTGGCCGAAGGGCGCTCCCACATTACGAATCTGGAATTCAGCAAGGATATTTCCGCCACCCTCTCCGCCGCCGCACAGCTGTGCGCCCGGGTGGAGACCGGTGCGGACAGCGCTGTGGTGGAAGGGCTGGGGCAGTTCCTGCCTTTGTCCGCCCCGGTGGACTGCTGCGAGAGCGGCAGCACCCTGCGCTTTCTCATCCCCATTGCCAGCCTGACCGGGCAGACCGTCACCTTTACCGGCCGCGGGCGGCTCATGGAACGGCCGCAATCCGTTTACGAAACGTTATATTACAAGCAGAATCTACGCTTCGAGCAGAGCTCCGCGGGTCTGACGGTGGCCGGTGCGCTGACGCCCGGGGACTATACGCTGGCGGGCAATGTGTCCAGCCAGTTCATCAGCGGGCTGCTGTTCGCCCTGCCGCTGCTGGCCGGGGACAGCACCCTGCACCTC
>DCCL01000228.1:3864-8309 GCA_002313795.1 Faecalibacterium prausnitzii | reverse complement strand
GTCCTCTGGCCCGCGGAGCGAAAGGCCATTTAACGGAAAATAAAACCAAATCCCCGCCACAAGCGGGAGAACCCGTACCCCTTACAAAAACCTTGCCCCAGCAGTATCCCACTCTCGCCATAGGCATCTCCTCCGCCTTCCCCATCACAGCCTCCCGTTCAAATACTTCTCCAACTCCCTCTGATTGCAGATCATCACATACTTTCCCGGGTACTTCTCCCCAATCTCCTCCATCTGTGCCCGCTTCTTCGCGGTGCGCCCATCGTGGAGGATCCACCGGACGAACTCGGCGTCTATCTTTTCCTCACACCCGGGCGCGGAGGAGTCCCGCACCCGGCCCCGGTTCTGCCACCAGCGCTTCACTGCACGCCACAGACAGGTCAGCGGCCCGAACCAGAGCACGATGATCTTATCGGCCTGTTCCAGCCGCTCCCGATAGCAGGTGCGGGTGTAGTTGCCATCGATGACCCATTCCGCCGCATTTTCTTCCAGAAAGCGGCGGAGGATAACTTCTTCCTCTTCCGGCGTCCGTTCCACCCAGCCGGGCAGAAAATGCAGGGTGTCCATGTGGAGCACCGGCAGGCCGTATTTTCTACCCAGTTTCTTTGCCAGCGTGGATTTTCCGCTTCCGCTGGTGCCCAGTATCGCGATCTTCATTTCTTCCTCCTTTTTGTCCGTTGATAAGGCGTATCCGTCAGTATACGCCGGGTGTCCGGCGGCGTCAAGTTCTGACTTGACATTTCGCGGTTCTGCCCGTATGCTATAGATAATAAAATGATTCAGGAGGTCTTATTTATGGCATCTCCGAAAAAACGGATAAATCCGCTCCTCATCGCTCTGCTGGTGGTGGTCTTACTGCTGGTGGCCGTGGTAGGTGGAGCCTTTGCGTTTCTGAACAACAAAGTCTCTGCACTGCAGCAGGGTGCGACCTTTACCTTCCGGTATGAGATCACTCCCAACTCTGCCCAGACGTCTCCCCTGCTGAGCATCCTTCAGCGGGTGAACGCCTCCAACGGCAGCGTCAGCGGCCAGTATGCGCCGGACAAATTGCAGCTTTCCTTCTACGCGCTCAACGAGGACAATTCTGTGCAGACCTCGCCCTTCACCCGGCTGTACATCGACTCTGACGAGACCCTCTTCGATGTGGGGCAGATCTACAGCGTCCTGCGCCAGTCCGCCACCGAAAAGCTCCCCATCGCCGGGGCGCTGCTCCCGGACTGGACACTGGGCGACTACATCTCCCAGACCCAGCTGGCGACCGTTCTGGGCGTAGATACCAGTGCCGTGGAGCTTCAGGATCTCTCCGGCTTCCACCTCGCGTTGACCGGTCTGAAAAAAGTCTCTCCTTCCGGGGCGCGGGAGGGTTATCTCTACTTCCAGCTGCCCGCCGGGGCTGACGGCACCACCGTCATCCTTGGCATTGACAAAAGCAGCATCTTCTCGGACACCATCCCGCTCCATGTGGTGCTGACCATTCCAGAGCACAACGTCCGCGTCCACCTCACCGGCACCATAACCGCCGCCCGGACCGTCCTCTCGGCCCCCGAGTCCCGGATGCAGGACAGTGATGTGGCCGCTTTCGCACAGATCCGCCAGAGCCTCGAATCCATCTGGCAGATGATACAATCCGTTCCGCAGAGCACGGATTGAATTTTTCCGGACAGCACAAAAGGCAGACGCCACGAAAAGCGTCTGCCTTTTTGTTTTGTTCCGTTTACCGGTCGAGGATGCAGCCATCCACCGAGAAGGTGACGACCTGCCAGGGGATGAACTTGCCGCTGTTCTTCAGGGCCGTGATGGCGGCGTGTTCCAGACCACCGCAGCAGGGCACCTCCATCCGCAGGACGGTGACACTCCGGATATCGTTGTTCTTGATGATCTCGGTCAGCTTTTCGCTGTAGTCCACGGCATCCAGCTTGGGGCAGCCAATGAGGGTCACATGGCCCTGCATGAACTCCTGATGGATGTTGGCATAGGCATAGGCGGTGCAGTCGGCGGCGATGAGCAGCTTTGCGCCCTCAAAATAGGGGGCATTCACTGGCACCAGTTTGATCTGGCAGGGCCACTGGGCCAGCTGCGAGGGCTGGGCTGCAGGAGCCGAGGCAGGTGCGGCCTGCGGGCGGCTGAACTGCCGCATGGCACTGCCGGGGCAGCCATGGAACGCGGGCTTTTCGGCAGCGGCCTTTTTCTGCTTGTTTTCCAGCACAGCCTGTTCATCGTAGGCAGCGGCTTCCCGCTCCTCGAAGGTGATGGCGCCAGTAGGGCAGCCGGGCAGGCAGTCGCCAAAACCGTCGCAGTAATCATCCCGCATCAGCTTGGCCTTGCCGTTCACAAGGCCGATGGCCCCTTCGTGGCAGGCAGTGACGCAGGCACCGCAGCCATTGCATTTTTCTTCATCTATATGAATGATTTTACGGATCATATCGTTGTCCTCCTTTGGTTGATGGGGCTATTATAACAGAAGTTTCGTTCTGTTTCTGTTGTCATGACCACAAACCGGGAGGAAGTTCTGCTCATTCTCAATAGTGGACGACATTGCCCGCGTTCCAGATGCGGGCCAGCACCGGTTCTGCCTCCGGGCTGCGGAAATAATCCAGACTGGTCTTGGGCAGCAGAGTCTCGAGGGTATCCCAGTCGCCGGACTGCAGGCACTGGCGGACGGTAGACGCACTGATGGCCTTGCCGTTTGCTTCCTTGCGGGGCACGACGATACACTCAATGCCCGCCTTGGGCAGCTGCTCACACATGATTTTATTATACAGACCCGTCACCTGACTGGTGAGTTCTTCGCCCACATAGCGGGCAGTGATATTCAGAGCTTTTGCGATTTTGGTGAACACCGCCAGATCCAGCCGGGCGTGACCGTCGATGACGGCGGCTTCGTCCTTCAGGAAGTAGCTGGGGAAGGTGGCGTTGGAGATGATGTAGGGGCCGCTGTCATGGAGCACCACATTGGGCAGATGGGCCACTCCTTCCGCCACCAGCTTTTTCCGGACAGCAAAGGGCACAAGGCTGGCGTCCTCGCTGACCACGAAGAGGTGCAGAGTGTCGCAGGCGGCAGCAGCCTTTTCCACAAGATACTGATGCCCGAGGGTGAAGGGGTTGGCGTTCATGACGAGGGCCGCACTCTTCCCTTCCGTCTTTGTTTTTTCCAGTGCCCGCAGGTAGGAGCCGAAACCGTCCCGGCGGTTCTCCATGAACACCAGCGTATCCTCCACCCGGGCAATTTCATAGAATCCGAGATCTCCGAAGAACCGGGCGCTTTTCACCTTGGTGTATAAAAACAGGTGCATATTACCCCGTGCACACTGTGCCTCGATGAGGTGGGTGATGATCTGATTCAGCAGGCCCTCGCCCTGATGGTCACTGCTGACGGCGAAGCACCGCAGGGTGTTGCCGAAACAGCTGCCGGTGCCGATGACATTATAGTCCTCATCGAACATAGCACAGATGTAATCCAGATTGCCGTCGCGGCGGATGCCCTCCCGTTCCAGCAGGGCGTCGATCTGGGCCAGCACGGTCTTATCGGTGGGATAGACCTGCGAAATGGTATATTCACTCATGGATATTCCCCTCAGTAGTGATAAAATGGAGCAGCCAGGTCAGCGCCAGCAGATCGGCACTGCCGCCGGGCGAAAGATTCTCGGCAATAAACCGGTCGTCCAGTGCCTCAAGGGCGGCTTTGTCCGGGTAAGGCGTTTCGGCCAGAAGGGCTTTCAGTTCTTCCACAAGGGCCAGCTGACGTTCCCGGCTGGAACGGGCGATGATGTTGGTATCGGTGCTGTTGGCCAGAATGGCCAGCAATGCGCCGCTGCCGGCACGGTCCTTGTCATAGCCCCGGGCAAGGCCCTCTTCCAGCACCGGCAGGCCCACGTTCAGCACAGCGGGCAGACCGGCTTCCACCTGTCCCCGCACGCCGGTGATACCGTACCTTATATAAAGCTTCTGGCCCACGGTGGCGGAATTCTCTTCGGTGACGCCTGCAAAGTCCTGTTCGGTGAGCCCTGCCGTCATGGCAGACACCTCGGCCATGACCCGGGCCGGGTCAGCCCAGAGTGCCCGGTCAAGGCGTCCCAGTGCTGCGCAGACGATGCCCACCGAGAACACAGCGCCCTTGTGGGTGTTCACGCCGCCGGTGGCTTCCAGCATCTCGCCTTCGGCTTCACAGCCCAGCGGACGCAGTGTCCCAAAGGTCTCGGGGGCAGACTGAGCGGCAGTGTTTTGACCAACCCGGGCGCAGGCCTCAAAATACGGATAGAGAGCAGCGGCACTGTCCATGAAAGTGAACACATCCATATCCTTGTGGCTTCCGCTGTTCCGGCGATCCACAAGGCCGGGCTTCGGGGTGGTGGTCACTTCATATAACAAAGCGCGGACGGCCAGACGGGCCGCATCGGCGGTATCCTGACTGTCCCGGGCATCGGTGAGGATCCCGGTGGTCTTTT
>DCCL01000228.1:1205-3803 GCA_002313795.1 Faecalibacterium prausnitzii | reverse complement strand
CGCTGCTGCACACCTTGGCAGGCCCGCCGCAGATAAGGCAGCGCCGCCCCTCGAGGTGCAGTTCTTCCCGGTCTACCTTCCTGCCGTCCGGGCGAATGACGTCCATATCAAACAGGCGTCCCAGCCGGGTGGCATCCTCGATGTCCGTGGTAAATTTCTTGATGGTCAACGGGTCGGCGTCCAGCACATAGAAAGCTTCGCAGCCAGTGGCCTCCCGGATGATATCCTGATGGAGCGGGGTGAGCTTCGCCCGGAAAAACTGCTGCCGCAGCAGCCGACAACCCCGCTCAAAGCCCCGTCGAATGAGAGGAGAATCCTTCACCGGGCCGCAGATATTCATGGTAAAGCAGATAAGGGGCTTGTGGTACTGAGCCAGCAGAGCCTGCTGATGCTGTACCCGGCGCTCCCGGGCATCCAGCATCTGGAGCAATGAAACTTCCATGGTCTTCTCCTCTCAGCGGTGTTTTTTCAGCATATCCATAAAGAGCTGCACCTGCGGCAGGGCGGCGGCATCTCTCTGGCAGAATATATAGGTACGGCGGACGAAAGGTTCGCCATTTTCAAAGGTGCAGGGCTTGACGCAGCCCTTGAAATCGTCCAGTGCGATCTCCGGCATCAGCGCCCAGCCAAGGCCCCGCTCTACCATCTCCCGGCAGACCATGATGTTATCCACCACAAAGTTGCCTGCATCGTTGGTCACGCCGTTCTCATAGCGCCAGCGGGCCATCTGGGCGCTGATGGTGGCGTCGCTGCTGTGGTCCACATAGAGATAGTCGGAGATGGGCTTATCCTTGTTTTCCTCACTGCAGATAAAGCAGATATTCTCCTGCGAGAGGAGGAACTGAGTGCCGTCCCAAGGGTACTCGCCCCGCAGCACAGCGATGTCAAGGGAACTGTCCAGCATCTGCTGATAGATATTCCGGCTGTGGCCGGTGGCGATGTCCAGCCGCACCTTGGGATAGGCCCGGTGATATTCGGTGAGGACTTCAGGCAGGCGGTAGTAGGAGAAGTTCACCGAGATGCCGGCCCGCAGGGTACCGCAGGCCTCGCCCTGAATGGAGGCCAGCTGACGGCGCATCTTTTCCATCTCCCGGGCGGCAGCGGCACTGTGGAGCAGCACCTGCTCGCCCGCCGGGGTGAACCGGATGCCCTGCCGGGATCGCAGAACGATCTCGGTGCCAAGTTCCTGTTCCAGCGCCTTGATGCGCTTGGACAGCGCCGACTGGGTCATATACAGCTTATCCGCTGCGTGGGTGATATTGCGTGTCTCATCCAGTGCACGCAGCAGCTCGTAATCTTTTTCGTCCATCGTAGCTCTCCCCTCTTACCTGAAAACCGTTTTCATAAGCATTGCACACCGCCCGGACGGTCTTTTTGCTCTCGTCCGTCGCACCCCCGCTTACGAAAACAGTTTCTTAAGTTTTCTTATCATTCCTTTTTGTGCCTGTATCCGGCACAGTTTTGCGGTGATTCCATATCTGTTATTCATAATACAACAGAATACCGCAAATTTAAAGGGGGATATTGGCCTTGATTTTCGAAAAAGTTCATTCCTCAATGGAATGATTCCGTTTTTATCCAACCATTTTCTTCTTTCCTGTGGAAAACCCGCCCCATATGTGGTACAATGCACTCAGCAAAACCGGAAAGGAGGGGGTACAGATGCGCACCGTGACCCTGACCCATCAGCCTGTCACCATACAGGATGACTTTGACCTCGATAAAATTCTGGAAAGCGGCCAGTGTTTCCGGCCCCGGAAGCTGGACGACGGGCGATACCGGTTCCTTTCCGGAAACGCCCTGCTCTACCTATCCCCACTGGGCGGCGGGCAGTACGATGCCGCATGGTACGGTAAAGACTGGGACTTCTGGGCCGGTTATTTCGACCTGAGCCGGGATTATTCCGCCCTGCGCCGGAGTTTGCAGGGGCAGAGCCGCTATCTGGACGAGGCCCTGCGCTTCGGCAGCGGCATCCGCATCCTGCGGCAGGACGTGTGGGAGATGCTCATCACCTTCCTCATCTCTCAGCGAAAGAGCATCCCCGCCATCCGCACCGCTGTGGAGCAACTGGCCCAGCACTTTGGCGAACATCTTCTGGCTGAGGGCGATGAAGTATATCTCTTCCCGACCGCCGGGCAGCTCTCTTCCCGACCGGAAGAAGCTCTGGCCGCCTGCGGTCTGGGCTACCGCACCCGTTACATCCAGAACGCTGCCGCACAGGCGGCGGACGGCACCCTCGATCTTGCGGCGCTGGAAACTCTGCCGGACGATGCACTTTTTGACCGGCTCCTCACGCTGGACGGGGTGGGCCGGAAGGTGGCCAACTGCGTCTGTCTGTTTGGCTATGGACGCACTGCCATGGCCCCCATTGACGTCTGGATCCAGCGGCTCATCGACGAAGAATTTAACGGGCTGGACCCTTTTCCCTCCTACGGACAGCAGGCCGGCATCGTGCAGCAGTATCTGTTCTACTACAAGCGCAGCATGAGCCGGAAAGCCCATGCGGAAAAAAATAAAAAAAGAGGTTGACAACTTTCCTCTGAGCTGGTATAATAATCCATGTCGTCAGGGATGACACTCACAGATGTGGGGGATTAG
>DCCL01000228.1:404-1120 GCA_002313795.1 Faecalibacterium prausnitzii | reverse complement strand
TCGATCCCGCTATTCTCCACCAAAAAGACACTGTACTTTGCAAGAAGTACAGTGTCTTTCTTTTTTTGCTAAAGAAGAAATTTGTGGGATGCATGGTTTCACCTGCACGTCTTTTGAACTTTTTGCTGGCGAGACAATTACATTCCACCGGCCGCAGTAGCAAAAAAGCACCACGTTTCTGATATATACCCAGTTTTCTGGACACTGGGTACATATCACATTTAAAATGTTTCTTTTTGCGTTTTTCTTTTTATCACCACACAAAAAGCGCACCGTGCTCGTCCTGAGAGCGGTGCGCTTCTGTTATTTATCCGGCAGACAAAGCTTTATTCTTTTCTAATACTTCCCAGCCGCATTTTGAAATCCGGGTAGCCGAAGTGGGTCAGGCGTTCTGTCTGCCCAGATCCCCGCAGCACCCAGATATCCGGCAGGGGCATCCCGTTGAAGGTGTTGTTCTTGCAGGTGGTATAGATGGCCATATCCCCGAAGATGAGTTTCTCCCCTTCCGTCAGCGGGGCATCGAAGCTGTAATCCCCCACCACATCTCCGGCAAGGCAGGTGGGTCCGCCAAGGCGGACGGTACAGGGCTTTTCGCCCGGCTCCCCTGCATCCATCAGGGGCGGACGATAGGGCATCTCAATGACGTCCGGTGTATGGCAGGCGGCGGACATATCCAGAATCGCAAGGCTGGTGTCGCCGTTTTGCAGGGTGTCCAG
>DCCL01000228.1:221-349 GCA_002313795.1 Faecalibacterium prausnitzii | reverse complement strand
TTCAGCGCCCATGCTTCGCCGGGCTCCAGGTAGACCTGCACGCCGTATTTTTCCTGTGTCCGGGTGATGCATTCTTCCAGTGTAGCGATGTCATAGCCCGGGCGGGTGATATGGTGCCCGCCGCCGAA
>DCCL01000228.1:0-121 GCA_002313795.1 Faecalibacterium prausnitzii | reverse complement strand
AGCGCGTCGGAATCCTGCTCGCAGAGGGTGTGGAAGTGCAGGCCGTCCAGCAGCTCCGGGAGTTCCGGATGCTCTGCCGCTGCTGCGTCCCACTGGGTGCGGGTGGTGCCAAGGCGGCTGC
>DCCL01000269.1 GCA_002313795.1 Faecalibacterium prausnitzii | reverse complement strand
CTGGTCAGCTTGCGCATGGCCTGACTCATCAGACGGGCCTGCAGGCCCACATGGCTGTCGCCCATCTCGCCCTCGATCTCAGCCCGGGGCACCATAGCTGCCACAGAGTCCACCACGATGGCGTCGATGGCACCAGAGCGCACCAGCGCCTCGCAGATCTCCATCGCCTGCTCACCGGTGTCCGGCTGGCTGACCAGCAGTTCATCGATGTTCACGCCCAGAGCTGCTGCATAGGCCGGGTCCAGTGCGTGCTCAACGTCGATGAAGGCCACCTCGCCGCCCTTCTTCTGAGCCTCGGCCAGAATGTGGAGGGCCAGCGTGGTCTTACCACTGGATTCCGGTCCGAACACCTCAATGATACGGCCGCGGGGCACACCGCCCACGCCCAGAGCCAGATCAAGGCCCAGGCTGCCGGTAGAGATGGCATCCACCTGCATGGCGGTGTTGTCGCCCAGCTTCATGATGGCGCCCTTGCCGAACTGCTTTTCGATCTGGGCCAGCGCTGTTGCCAGTGCGTCCTTCTTTGCGCCCGGCTCCGTCTTCTGGGTGGCGGGGGCCACATTGTTATTCTGATTTTTTGCCATAGCGTGCTGCTCCTTTATCGCTCTGCCTGCGGGACGCAGGCGGTACTGTACCGATTCTTTCCTCTATAGTATACCACAAATCCAGAATATTACAACAGATAGTTGTTTATTTTTGCTCTTATTTTTACTGAGGTCTCCGGGCCGTCACGCAGCGGTCATTGCCGCCAAAATCCTTCTGACAGGCCACATCCACCCAGCCGTTTTCTTCCAGAAGAGCCATCACAGCCTCCCGCTGCTGCCAGCCGATCTCCAGCGCCAGCGCACCGCCAGGCCGCAGGGCCTTCTGATAGTGTTCCGCAATGGCCTGATAAAATACCAGACCATCTTCCCCGCCTTCCAGTGCCATGGCCGGTTCCTGCGCCACCTCAGGCTGAAGCTCTGTCATCTCCTGCGCGGTCAGGTAGGGCGGGTTGGATACGATAAGGTCGAGCTGCCCTTCCGGCAGATTTTCCCAGTAGGTGAAAAGGTCTCCCACCACCGGCTCCGCAGCCCGTTCGGGTGCTTTGTTCCGCAGGGCATTCAAGGCCGGGCCCCAGTCAAAGGCGGGCGTTTCCTCCTCAAACGGCGACGCCGCCAGCACATTTTCGGTGTTTCCGTTCTGGCCCTTGAGAGCACAGCGGGTATTCTTTTCCAGATAGGCATAGGCTTCCGGGCTCTTTTCCACGCAGGTGACTTCTGCCGCCGGGCAGAGCCTCTTGACACCAAGACCCAAGCAGCCGGTGCCGGCGCAGAGGTCGAGCACCTTGGGGGCATCCACCCCTGCCAGCATTCCGGCTGCAGTCTCGGCCACCACCTCGGTATCTGCCCGGGGGCAGAGAACGCCCGGCCCCACGGCCAGCTCGAAGTCCAGAAACGGCCAGCTGCCGCAGAGATATTGCAGCGGCTCCCGGGCGGCACGGCGAACGGTCAGCTCTTCCAGCCTTGCGGCTTCTGCTGCGTCCAGTGGGCGGTCTGTGAGCCGGGCATCCCGGCCCGTCGCCAGACGGAACAGCTCCCGGGCGTCGAAATCTGCATCCGGGCAGCCTGCCGCTGTCAGGCGGCGCTCCACTTCCCCCACTACCTCCCGGGGCAGCATCCTTTCGCTTACCATTTTCCGTCCTCCGGGTTCTCCGGCAGAACAGGCGTCACAGCGGCAATGGCCACTTCGATCATGCTGTCATCCGGTTCAAAGACGGTCAGCCGCTGCACCCAGAGGCCGGGCTGACGGATGATGCGGGTAGCGATGTTATCCGACCGGCCGCACCACTTGAGCAGTTCGTAGCTGATGCCCATGACCAGCGGCAGGAGCAGCAGCTTGAAAAGGACACGCAGGCTGGTGCTGCTCCAGGGCAGGACGCTGTAGAGGAACACGCTGACGATGACCACCAGAATCAGGAAGCTGGTGCCGCAGCGGGGATGGAACCGGGTATACTTGCGGACATTCTCCACGGTCAACTCGTCGCCCGCCTCATAGCAGGCGATGGTCTTGTGCTCTGCACCGTGGTACTCGAACACCCGGTGGATCTCTTTCATCTTGGAGATGGCGACCATATAGGTCAGGAAGATGGCGACTTTGAGGATGGCCTCCAGAATGACCTTAGGCCACCGGCCCAGTGTCACCACCTTGCCCAGACCTCCCACCAGCACCGTGGGCAGCACCGTGAAGAGCAGGATGGCGAACAGACCACCTACCAGAGCGGCACCGGCCATCAGAACATCCTCGGCCTTTTTGCCCAGATGGTCGCCCACCCACTTTTCAAAGGCGGATTCTTCCTCTTCTTCGTCGTACTCATCGCCCATACTCACCTGCGCGGAGTACATCATGTAGCGGTAGCCGGTGATAAGGCTCTCGATCATGGAGATGGCACCTCGCACGAGGGGGATCTTAGCCCAGATGCCGTGCTTGGGGGTGTCCTCGAGCTTCGTCTCAATGGTGCCGTCCGGCCTGCGCACTGCGCAGCAGATATGCTGCGGGCCGCGCATCATGATGCCTTCCATCAGGGCCTGTCCGCCCACACTGGTCTTGAAGCGTTCCTTCTTGGGTTCACTCATAAAATGGATTTCTCCTGTCAGATTTTTTTCAGAGCTCTATCTTATCACATAAATATGAATAAATGTGACATTTTCTCACTTCTTAGAAGCTGTTTTCGTAAGCAGCGTGCGCCGAGCAACGAGAATTTTTGCCCTCAGCCAAGGCGATTTTCCGCAGCGTTCCTGACGGAACGCAAGGGAAAGCAGCGCAGGATGGGAGCAAAAAGGCCGTCCGGGCGGTGTGCAATGCTTATGAAAGCGGCTTCTTATAAAGCGGCAGGCCCAGTGTGACCACCGTGCCCCGGCCAAGGGTGCTCTTGATGTCCATGGTGCCATCCAGCGCGGTCATGATGGAATCCACCAGCGCCAGACCGATGCCGCTGCCCCGCACCGAGTTGCTGCCCTTATAGAACTTCGTTTTGACGTTTTCCAGGTCTTCCGGCGGGATGCCCCGGCCCTGGTCCAGTATCTCCACAAAAGCCTTATATTCCCCGGCCCAGAGCTTGACCGTGATGCGCCCGCCGGGGGCCGAATACTTGATGGCGTTGTCCAGAATATTGATGAACACCTGACGCAGACGGTCAGGGTCGGCATAGACCGGTATCATCTCTTCCGGCTCATTGTACACCAGCACAAGGCCCTCTCGCTGGATACGTGCCTCGCAGAAGAGCACTGCATCCGTCAGCTCCGCCACAAGGTCCAGCGGGCGGCATTCCATCTTGATGCGGCCATTCTGCAGGCGGCTGAAATCCAGCAGCTCTTCCACCATATTATAAAGGCGGGCGGTCTCATTATTGATGATCTCAAGGCCCTTGCGATAATTCACGTCAGAGGGGTCATCCAGGGTGCGCAGGGTCTCCACCCAGCCCCGGATGGAGGTGAGGGGGGTACGCAGTTCGTGGGAGACAGAGCTGATAAATTCATTCTTCATCTTCTCGGTCTCTTCCAGCCCCTCCGCCATCCGGTTGATGGTGCCCCGCAGGCGGTCCACTTCGTCCCGCTCATCCCCCGTGACCGGCAGGCGGACATCCAGTTCCCCCTGCGCAATGCAGGCAGCGGTCCGCTCCACCTGTCCCAGCGGGACCACAATGCTCCGGACAAAATAAAGGCCGGACATAATGGTAAAGGCCAGCACTGCCGCCCCCATGACAAGGGCCACCAGCCCGGTGCGCTTGAGCTGGTCTTCCACCAGTGTCAGGCTGGTGACAAGGCGCATGGCCGCCACATCTTC
Source organism: Faecalibacterium prausnitzii (assembly GCA_002313795.1). GTDB lineage: Bacteria > Bacillota > Clostridia > Oscillospirales > Ruminococcaceae > Faecalibacterium > Faecalibacterium prausnitzii_L. The sequence goes on along the minus strand of DCCL01000269.1, from coordinate 650 downwards.
TGCCGCATAGGGCACAAGGCAGCAGGCCGACATGACCGCTTCCCCGCTCTGGGTCCGATAGACGGCCACGCCCTGCCCATCCACAGCATCCTGTGCCTGCTCAAAATCCGTGCTGGTGACGATGCCCTCAGCGTCGGTGCCGCTGGAAGAAGCAATGACATTGCCGTAGCTGTCCAGCAGCATGAACTCATATTTATCCTTATCTGAGAACTGCTCCACCATCCGGCGCAGTGCCACGCTGCGGCTGGCGGCAGTCTTCTGGGCTGTATCGCCGTTATACATTTTGAGCTGGCCAGTGATGGAGGAAAAGCGGCGGTACATGGTCTGCTGCACACCGTTATAGTAGCTGCGGGTGGAGCTGTAGAGGAACATCACCTCCACCAGCAGCACCAGCAGCACCGTGATGAGCAGGCTGCCTTTCAGCCACCGACGGGTGATTCCACTTCTCATTCTTCCCACCTGTAACCATAGCCCCACACAGTAAGGATATGGGTCGGGTGGCTGGGCTCATCCTCCACCTTCATGCGCAGGCGGCGGATGTTCACATCCACGATCTTCACATCGCCAAAGTAGTTTTCGCCCCAGACCCCCTTCAGGATCTTTTCACGCACCAGTGCTGTGCCCGGGTTGCGGAAGAACAGCTCCATGAT
>DCCL01000074.1:338-2634 GCA_002313795.1 Faecalibacterium prausnitzii | reverse complement strand
TTGCTGTGGTCGTACTCGCCGTTCAGCATGGTCATGAGCTGCAGCTCATCCACAGCCTTGCCCACCGCGTTGACGGCTTCTTCCGCCTCGGGCACCATCTCGGGGTCGTACTCCTCGTCCAGCATCTCCAGCATGGTCTCGGCGTCATCGTACAGGCCCTGCAGCTTCTCAAAGCGGCTCAGCTTGCCCTTCAGGTCGCCGACCTCGTCAAAGACCTTCTTGCTCAGCTCTGCGTCATCGTAGAAGCCGGGGCGGGACATGGTGTGCTCCAGCTCCATCACGCGCTTACGGGAAGCGTCGATGGCCAGCGCTTCTTCCAGATCTTTCACAGCGTGGCCGTAGTCGGCCAGCTGCACTTTCAGTTCATCAGTGGTGATCATCGTTTATTCCTCTCGTCTTGATCAACGGATGCATCTTTTGTCAGTCTCCCCGTCGGCGGCCCTGCCCTCTCCGTCCTCTTCGGTTTGCGCCCGGGCTGCGGCTCCCGGCATCAGCGCCTGAGAAGTCCTGCCGCCTCAGCGCTCTCTGGGGAGAGAGCTGCAAAAGATACAGTTTATACACAGATACTTCATTAGTATACCCAGAATCCATGATAAAGTAAAGGGGAAAAATTACTATCGTGCTGGAAATTTGAAGATTTCTGGCTTTTCTTTTCCTTATTTTAAGTGTATAATACAGACAAGTACCATTTTTATTGGAGGATCTTATGCCAAAATACTATGGCTGCCCCTGCGAGGGCTGCGGCAAGCCCCTCATGCTTCAGGACGATATCGTGGTCTGTCCCGACTGCGGTGCCCCCTATCACCGCTCCTGCTACGAGAAGCTGGGCGTCTGCATCCATAAATCCGCTCACGCTTCCGGCTACGAGTGGAAGTTCCCCTATCAGGATGACGAGCTCCGCACCTGCCCCGCCTGCGGCGAGCGCACCCTGCGCAGCGAGGAGAAATGCCGCTGCTGCGGTGCCGTGCTCCCGCCCGAAGGTCAGGAGCCGCCCTCTGCCCGCACCGATAGCGATGAAGATTTCGATTATTCCCAGATGTACCGTCAGTTCGAGTCTGCGGTGTCCGACCCCGAAAAGCAGATGTTTGAAGAGGCTTTCGGCAAGGATGCCCGGATGGACGGCATCTCCCGGCAGGACTGGGTGGATTTCATCGGCCCTGCTGCCCCCTCCTATCTGGCGGCCTACAGCCGGATGCAGCTGCAGAAGAGCAAAGTCTCCCTGAGCTTTTCCGCCCTCTTCTTCGGGCCGTTCTATTTCTTCTACCGCAAGGCGTGGAAGCCGGCTTTCGGCTTTCTGGCGGCAGAACTGCTGCTGGCTGCGCCCACCTTTATTGAGATGCTCCAGATCTCTGGCAGCACGCTGGCTCCCCAGCTCAGCACTTCGGGCCTGACCATCCTCGCCCGGGTCTGTTCTGTGCTCAGCTTCCTGCTGATGCTGGTGCGGGGCATGTATGGCAAGTGGTTCTACCGCAAGAGCGCTGCGGCCCACATCCGCCGCATCCAGGCCGAGTTCCCGGATGCCCGCCAGCGTCAGGCTGTGCTCCGCGCACAGGGCGGCGTCAGCTTTGCCGCTGTGTTCCTCTGTCTCCTGCTGCTGGGCGTCGGCGGCAGTGCATTCAGCCTGCTGCTGGGCCCCAACCTACAGGCACTGCTCAACGCTTTCTATGGCTGAGCCTTTCAGCCGGAAAATATAATGTGAAGGAGTCCAAATCATGAAAAAAGTCACCAAGGCAGTCATTCCCGCCGCCGGTCTTGGCACCCGCGTGCTGCCCGCTACCAAAGCGATGCCCAAGGGAATGCTCCCCATCGTGGACAAGCCCGCCATCCAGTATCTGGTGGAAGAGGCCGTCCATTCCGGCATCACCGATATCCTCATCATCGTGAGCCGGAATCAGGACATCATTCAGGATCACTTCGACCGCAGCCCCGAGCTGGAGGCCAAGCTCTCCGTTCCCGGCAAGGAGAAAATGCTGGAAGAGTGCCTCGGCATCTCCAATCTGGCCAACATCTACTTTGTGCGTCAGCATCAGACTCTGGGCCTCGGCCACGCCGTGAGCATGGCCAAGTCCTTCACCGGCGACGATCCCTTCGTGGTCATCTATGGCGATGACGTCATCTACGGCGAAGACCCCGTCTGCGCCCAGCTCATCCGGGCCTACGAGGAGTTTGGCCGTCCGGTGGCAGGCGTATCTGCAGTGCCCTGGGCCGATGTGAGCCGTTACTGCAGCCTCAAGACCACTCCCATCCACGACAACTACTTCTTCGTGGACGACATGATCGAGAAGCCCAAGAAGGG
>DCCL01000074.1:0-154 GCA_002313795.1 Faecalibacterium prausnitzii | reverse complement strand
ATGGGCAACAAGCTCAAGGTCGTGGAGGCTCAGGTGGAGATGGCTCTGCGCCATCCCGAGATCGGTGAGGCATTCCGCGCGTACCTGAAAGAGTTCTGCAAGACGCTGTGACCCTCTCTGAAAATCAACAGGGGGCTGTTGCAAAATAAAAATG
>DCCL01000065.1:27243-28353 GCA_002313795.1 Faecalibacterium prausnitzii | reverse complement strand
AGCCCTGCCAGTTCGATGTTTGCAGGAATAAGGTCAACGCCCTCTGCATGGTGCAGAACGCCCTCACCGGGCTGGATGGGCTGGTCGTTCATGGCTTTCTGCATCAGGGTGGAGAGCGTTGTGTTCAGTTCGTCCGGCTGTTTCCAGCCCATGCTGATGGTCAAACTGCCCTGTGGGTCAACGTCCACCAGTAAGACCTTTTTGCCCTCCATTGCCAGACCAATGCCAAGATTTTCACAGGTGGTGCTTTTCCCGACACCGCCTTTCTGATTGGTGACGGCGATAATTGTAGCTTTCTTTGCGATAACATCACCTCCCCGGAGAGCCACGCGCAAAGTCGTGGTTCGTCTTGTTCTGATAATAAAGATTCATGGTCGTAGGGGCATTGTACAGCGATGCCAGCAGATATTGCTTCATGTTCCGCACCGGGACAGTTGTTTCTGCCAGACAGCCCAGTACGAAACGGATATGGTCTGCATTCAGCTTTTCCAGCCGACTGCGCACGACCTCGGCGGGCTTGTCGTCCCCGGCAATCCTTAATATCTTGCGTTTGGTGGAGCAGGTATCCACAAGCAAGTCCACGATTTGATAGATGGTGTCCTCATCGTCCGGGTGAAGCCGGAGCAGCAGTTCGACTTCCAATGCCTGATAAAAATAATCTTCGAGCTGTTCCCGAATGTCCCCTGAATGGATAGGATCAGGTTTATTCCTCTCTGTTTTATTCTTATCAGTCTTATTACATTGCGGTTTTGGCTGCTCCTGAACTGCATTTTGGACAGCACCAGAATTGCTGTTTGCGCAATTCAGTGGGTGCATTTTTGACACCTCTGTGGAAAAGTTCTTGACGAAGATCAAGCTGGGTCTGCCCAGTCCGCGCCGCTTGCGCTCGATTAGGTCGGCCTGTTCCAGTTCCCGGAACAATTTGACCGCCTTGTGTTCGGCGCAGCAGAGGGATTCCTGTACCTCCCGGACAGTGTATATGATATACACGCGCCCCTGCTCATCCAGCCAATTGTTCTTTACAGACAGGCTCATGCGGTCGAGCAGGATGCCATACAGCGTCCGGGCATCGGTGGAGAGCTGCCGGAAACGGCTGTCCTGAAAGAGTGC
>DCCL01000065.1:15754-27185 GCA_002313795.1 Faecalibacterium prausnitzii | reverse complement strand
GAGTACGCGCTGGATCAAATCCATATTGGGCAATACTTTCTTTTGCAAAGGAACACGTACCATGATATCCTTGAAGATTCATCAAACGCATTCCTTCCTTCTAGTTTAAAGTCAAATACACTATTTTACATATCTATAATATCACAAAAATCAACGACTGTATANNCCGTAGAAGTAGTCGAGCATCATTTGGTGTGACCTCGGATTTTCAACTGTGTGTGTGCGTTCATGTGCAAAACCTCCTTCCCGATTTTTAGCAAAAGAAAAAGCACATCTTCAATTTGAAAGTTGAAAATGTGCTATGTAAAATCGCCTATTGCGTCCGTGCCAGATTGGGTGTATCCTTATAAAAACGGTTTACACTTCTGTCTTTTTTAGCCATGGGTCGGGCAAAAATGGTAACAGTAAGTGTCAGGTTTCGTACCCAAAAATTCTTGGGTACGATTCTGGGAACAAAGAGCCATTTTAGAGACGAAAAGATACCAAAAGTTACGTCAAAGTACACAAAGGTTCTTTTGCAGAACTATGAGATAGTCATAAGATTTCACAAGAAAAACAGGATTTTGAAATTGCCGACGTTCTCATAACCGCTTGGTCGCGGGTTCAAGTCCTGCCTGGCCCATACGAAAAAGACACCCATATGGGTGTCTTTTTTTGTATATTCTGGTCGGCAGAGCCTGAACAGGGCGATCCAAAGCATGGTAAGCGGTCAGCCCGGCGGGCGGTCATTCCGTGCGAGGGCCTCACCTTGCTGTAGGAACAGATGCTGCCAGACCCGCCAAATCACAAGACCGGGACAAGCTGATCGTCCCCACAGCTGGTTCCGGCATTCGGAGGCTCTCCGCTTCCAGAGTACCACTTGCAGCTCCGTGCGGATCGCCGTTGCTTTTGCCTTCCGGATTTTCCAAAATCGACCAATCGTCTATGATTTTTTATTTTTCAGGATATTTTCTTCTGATTTGATTTTTTTACATTCATACATTATACTGTGGACATCGGATTTTTATTTCGAAAGAAGGAAATGCCATGTCCAACATTCTGGAAACGATGGAGCAGAACTCCGTCCGATACAAAGACAAGCTGTTATTTGCCGATGACACGACTTCCAAGGGCATCACCTACGGCCAGTACTACGACCTGTCCGGCCGTGTCTATGCCTATCTGAAGGCCCACGGCATCGGCCGGGAGGACTTCGTCCTGCTCTGCCTGCCCCGCGGCATCCAGCCCCTTATCGCCATGGGCGGCGTCATGCGTGCCGGCGCAGCCTTTGTGGTGGTAGAAGACAACTATGCCCCGGAGCGCATCGCATTCATCAAAAAGGACTGCGGCTGCAAGCTGGTCATCGATGCAGACGTGTGGGCTGACATCCAGCTCACCCAGCCCATCACCGGCTATGAGCCTCTGGAAGAGCATGCCGCCGCCTTTGCGGTCTACACCTCCGGCACCACCGGCAACCCCAAAGGCGTTCTGCACGAGTACGGCAACTTCGGGCGGATGATTCAGGCCCTCACCATGACCTCCTGCCCGCCCCTTGCCGAGCCCGATGACCGCTTTGCCCTGGTGGCCCCGCTGAACTTCATCGCCTCCACCAACATCATCCTCTACGCGCTCAATTTTGCCATCTATGTAAATGTCGTGCCCTACTCGGTGGTCAAAGACCCCATGAAGATGCTGATGTTCCTGCTCAAGAACAAGATCACCGGTACCTTCCTCACCCCCTCCTACATCCGCAAGATGAAGAAAAAGCCGCCGATGCTCAAGTTCTGTATCATCGGCTCCGAACCCGCCAACGGCGTCTATCTGGAGAGCCTCAAGATCCACAACATCTATATGATGAGTGAATCCGGTTTTGCAGTCTCCCACTTCCTCGTTGACAAAAAGTACACCGAGACGCCGGTAGGCCAGTCCGAGTGCGGCTTTAAGATCCATCTGCTGGACGAGAACGGGAACGAAGTGCCTGCCGGAGAAGAGGGCGAAGTCTGCTTCGAAAACCCCTATGTGCGGGGTTATATCAATCTGCCGGAGCAGACCGCCGAGGCCTTCCGGGACGGCCTGTACCACACCAACGATCTGGGCCGGCTGGACGCTGAGGGCCGACTCATCATCTGCGGCCGCCTGAACGACATGGTCAAGATCAACGGCAACCGCGTGGAGCCGGGCGAGATCGAAGAGGTAGCCAAGAAAGTCCTCGGCATCGACTGGGCCGCCGCCCGCATCTTCGACGACGGCCGGAGGGTCTTCATCTGCGTCTACTACCTCAAGAACATGAAGGTGGATTTCGAAAAGACCCGCGCCGCCATGGAGAAGTATCTGCCCTACTACATGCTTCCCTCTTTCTTTATCCATATCGATGAGATCCCCGTGAAAGCCACCGGCAAGATGGACCGCAAGGCCCTGCCCGCTCCGGTGTTCAATGACTATCAGGACGATTACGCTGCCCCTCGCAACGAGGTGGAAACGGCCCTCTGCAAAGCCTTCGAACAGGTGCTGGAGGTGAAACGGGTCGGCATCAAGGATGACTTCTATCAGCTGGGCGGCGACTCGCTGGCCTCGATGGATGTGCTCTCCTGCGTGGAGCTGCCCGGCCTGACGGCAACGGACATCTTCCGCGGACACACGCCGGAAAAGATCGCAGAGCTGTACAACGAGCACAAGAGCGATGTCGTCTTCTCCGATGAGATGAACGAGGCCATTCTCAAGCGCACCTATCCCCTGACCACCGAACAGCTCTACATGATCGACTATCAGTTCTATACGCCCCTGTCCACCATGTTCAACCTCTACAATATGCTTGAGTTCGACAAGAGCGTGATGGATATGGAGATGCTCACTGCCGCCCTCAACACGGCCATCCGGAACCACCCGGCCTTTGCGACCCAGTTCTTCTTCAATGAGGACGGCGAGCTCTGCCAGCACTACATCCCGGAAAGCTATCCGGATGTGAAGCTGGAACGGGTCACGGAAGCAGAGCTGGAGGCCATCAAGAAGGGGCTGGTGCAGCCTTTCAAGGTCATCAACTCTCCCCTGTGCCGGTTCCGGGTCTTTGAGACGGAAAAAGCCGGTTACGTCTTCATGGATGTCCATCACACCATCTTTGACGGCACTTCTTCCAAGGTGTTCTTCTCCGATGTCCTCTCGGCCTACGCCGGGCAGGACCTGCCTCAGGACCGCTATTACTGCATCCTTGACCAGCGGAAGCGGCAGACGGAATCCGCCTTCTACAAAGAGAGCCGCGAATACTTTGAAAACCGCTATTCCGGTGTGGACTGGTGCAGGCACCTCACCATCGACAACGATACCCGTGAGAACAAAGCCGGTGAGGTCTATGTCATGCTGCCGGTAAGCGAAGCCCAGCTGGACAAGCTGAACGACAAATACGGCATCACCCGGAACGGCTTCTTCATCGTAGTATCGGCCCTCGCCAGCGCCATCTATGAGAAAAAGGCCAACGTCCTGTTCTCCTGGATCTATAACGGCCGCAACGACCGGGATGAGCTGGCCTCGGTAGGTCTGCTCTACCGCGACCTGCCGGTCGGCGTACAGTTTACCCGCACCACCACCCTGAAAGCCCTGTATGCCGATGTGGTGGAGCAGGTGAACAATGGCATCCTCCACAGCTGCTACCCCTATGTGGAGAGCAACTGCAGCGTGATCGAAGATGACCTTTCCTGCGTACTGTATCAGGATGACCTGCGGAACATCGATGAGGTGCCCGGTCTGGTGGGTGAAGTGGAGCTTTCCAACGAGAAGATGGCTTCCCTGAACGTGATGGACATTGAGATCCTAAACCGGGATGAGGGTCTTATCATGCGGATTGACTACGCTGCAAGCCTGTATGCCCCCGAGAGCATCGACCGCTACCGCAAAATTTACTGCGCAGCTATTGATGCCCTCGTGGATCACATCAACGACGCCGATGTGCCCCTCAAAGACCTTGCCCGCAGGATCTCCAAGGCATCCGGTGAGGGCGGCTTCCTGAGCCAGAACTGGTGGTTAAAATGGATGAGAAAAAACTGACTTCGGAGCAGAGCGAAAACGCAGTTCTTGCCAAAGACTATGATCTGGGTTCGCTTTTTCTTTTCGTGCTTCCCAGCATCTTCACCTTCGTATTCATCTCGATCTATCAGGTCGTAGATGGCATCTTCATCGAGAAATTTATCAACCCCTACGCCATCTCCGCCGTCAACCTTTATTATCCCGTCATCAGCCTTCTGCTGGCTGTGGGCATGATGATCGGCACAGGCGGCAATGCCATGATCGTAGAGCTGGTAGGACAAGGCCGAAAAGAAGAGGCTGACCGCATCTTCTCTGAGACGCTGCTTGTTACGCTGGCTGCCAGCCTCCTCTTTGCTGTTGTGGATTTTGCCTTTGCAGACCCCATCATGCGGCTGCTGGGTGCTTCCGACGGCAACATCGAATACCTGAAAGCCTACTATTATATCCTGACGGCCTGTGCTCCCGCCATCATGCTCCAGACTGCCCTTGGCATCCTCATCATCGGAGAGGGCCGGACGGTGACGGTGGGCGTCCTCATCATTGCAGGCGGCCTGTCGAACATCGTGCTGGACTACCTGTTCATGCACACCCTTGGCTGGGGCATTCAGGGTGCCGCCCTTGCCACCGCCATCGGCTACATCATCCCGGTGCTCTATGCCTTCTGGTTCTACTCTCCTGTCGGCAGCAGCACCTACCATCTCCGTCTGGCAAAGCCGGAACCCAAAAAGCTCCTGTTCCTCTGCTACAACGGCTCCTCTGAGATGATCTCCAATCTGGCCGCCGGCCTGACGGCCCTCTTCATGAACCGTCTGGTCTACCGCTTCTACGGCGAGATGGGCGTCAGCGTCGTCTCGGTGTTCCTGTATGCACAGTTCATCGTCATGGCGGTGTTCATGGGGATGACCACCGCCGTGGAGCCCCTGTTCAGCTACCACTACGGCACCGGAAATGTGCCCATGCGGAAAAAGCTGTTCCGTCTCTCCATCCGGCTGACGGCCATCTTCTCTGTCCTCCTCACGGCAGCGGCGGCTCTCCTCTACCGGCAGGTCGCAGCTGTGTTCTTCCCGCCGGAGAGTGCCGGAGACTTCTACGCCCTCACCTGCCGGTGTCTGGTGTTTGCACTGCCGGCCTGCCTCATCGTGGGCTTCAACATCTTTGCCTCCGGATTGTTCACCGCATTCTCCAACGGTGCCATCTCGGCGCTGCTGTCCTGCGTGCGCACCTTCGCCATCCTGACGCTCTGCCTCTTTGGCCTGTCCGCCCTGTTCGGCGCCGATGGCCTGTGGGTATCCTGGAGCGCTGCCGAAGCGCTCTCCCTCATCCTGAGCGTCGTCCTCCTCCTGAAATACCGCAGCCGCTACTTTGCAGCGTGAGATCACTTCCATGAAAAAAGAGACATCTGCCGTTTTGCGCGCAGATGTCTCTTTTTGTTTGTATTATTCTCTTACTTCAGCACCTTCCGCAGGGCGCGGAACAGTCCCTCCACATTGATGGGCTTTGCCAGATGGTCATTCATGCCCACGGCAAGCGCTTTCTGCCGGTCTTCCTCAAAGGCATTGGCCGTCATGGCGATGATAGGGGTCTTTCTGCGGTCATCCGGGAGGTTCCGGATGAGCTGAGCCGCCTGATAGCCGTCCATCCGGGGCATCTGGATATCCATGAGGATGACGTCATAATAACCCACCGGGTGCTTTTTCAGCATCTCCACGCAGAGGGCACCGTCTGCGGCCCGCTCCACCCGGAGGCCCTTTTCTTCCAGAATGGTCATGGCGATCTCGGCGTTGAGGTCGTTGTCCTCTGCCAGCAGGATGCTGCATCCGCTGAGGTCTGCCGCGTCCTGCTCTGCATCCGGCTCCACATTGCTGTCCTGTCCCGGTTCGGCCAGCTGGAAATCGAGAGTGACGGTCATGGTCGTCCCCTTGCCCAGACTGCTCCGGACATCGATGGTGCCCTGCATCCACTCCACAAGAGCCCTTACGATGGGCAGGCCGAGGCCGGTGCCGGTGACTTTGCTCTCGGTGCTGGTATGCTCCCGGGTGAACTCCTCAAAGATGTGGGGCAGATATTCCTCGCTCATCCCGATGCCGTCATCCTGAACCGTAAAGACATAATGCCCGGTGCCCTCTTTTTCCGAGGGCAGTTCCTTCACGGAGACCGCGATGTGTCCTCCCTCAGGTGTATACTTGACCGCATTGCTGATGACATTCAGCAGGATCTCCCGCACCTTTGTGCTGTCGCAGATGACATCAGAGTGCCGGATATCTGTCGTATAGGTACAGGTCAGGTGTTTCTGCTGCGCGGTGGGCTCAAACACATCCTCAAGCGTCTTCATCAGCACAGCAACATTGCCATGCTCTTTCCGCAGCACCGCCTTGCCGCTCTCGATGCGGGCCATCTCCAGAACATAGTTGATGAGGGAGAGCAGGAACCCGCTGGAGGCCCGTATCTTCTCCGTATAGTCCAGCACCTTATCTTTTTCGTCGATATGCTTTTCCAGCAGCTCCGAGAAGCCGATGATGGCATTCATGGGGGTGCGGATGTCGTGGCTCATATTGAAGAGGAAGCGGGTCTTTGCCTCATTGGCCGCCCGGGCCTCCTGCACAGATTTTTCGAGGGCAGCTTCGTGCTGGACATCCCGCTGTCGCCGGGTCTGGATCTGCCAGCAGACGAAGGCCGCCAGCAGGCCGGTGATGGTCGAGATGAAGATGCCCAGACCGAGCTGACGTTCCGTGAACCACCCGGACTTGGGAACGATGTCAAAATACCAGACATCATTCGGGACATTGCAGGCCACTTCCAGCGTGTTGGAATCCACAAAGTCCCCGCTCTGGGCGATGACGACTTTTTCGTCCGTATAGGGGTCTTTCTTCCAGATCTGATACTGATATCCGGCCTCTTCCATCTTGTTCAGCTCGATCTCGCCGATGAACTCATCCCACTGAAGGACCAGGATGGAAAAGCCCCAGAACGTCCTCTGCCCCGACGGGCCTTTGAGATAGATGGGGTCGAACAGCAGCGCACCGGTGCCTCCCTGCACCAGTTCATAAGGGCCGGCGATGGTGTACACTCCGCTGTCTTTCGCCAGCGTCGCTTCCTTTTTACGGGCGGGGTTTTCCAGCATATTCAAGCCGATGGCCGCTTCGTTGCCCGCCATGGGGTAGATCTGGGAGACCGTGCCGTCCTTTGCCAGTTCATGGGCTTTGATGACGCTGCTGTCATCCTGCATATTGCTGGAAATGACTGCAAACTCCTCATCGCTGAGTGCGTGGCCGGATTCCATATATTTCTTGACGAAATGGGATTCGGTGAGATACCGGTTCAGCTGCGCCGTCACCCGGCTCACCGTGGATTCTGCCACATACACGGCCCGCAGCCGCTCATCTTTTTCCTGATTCACCGACAACAGGCTGAGGGAACCGAAGATGAGCAGAAAGGTGAGCAGGAAGACCACGACCGGAAGCGCACGCGCCTTCCGGGCAAATTCTCTATGAGCCATAAAGGAGTCCTCCTGTTCCAATGCATTTCCTCTTTCCATTATAAGAAATCCCCCGGGAAAAGTAAATCACACTTTCGTGGAAATCTGTAAAAAGCGGGCTGAAAATGGAAAAAGCCCGGTGGTTCCAAAGAACCATCGAGCTTTTTCTTGGCGGAGTAGGAGGGATTTGAACCCTCGCGCCGTTGTTTAGACGACCTACGCCCTTAGCAGGGGCGCCTCTTCGGCCTCTTGAGTACTACTCCAGAGCAAAGTGCGTTACACTTATTCAATAAAAAATGGCGGAGAGAGTGGGATTCGAACCCACGGTACGTTGCCGTACGGCAGTTTTCAAGACTGCTTCCTTAAACCACTCGGACATCTCTCCTCGTGGGCACCCGCACACGCCGTACCGAATGCCTATTTAATTTACCAGATTTCTTCGTTTCTGTCAACCCCAAATCCGAACTTTTTTCATCCGCCCGGAAACTTCTGCTCCACCGACAACCTATTTTTGGCGATGGTTCCACTTTTCTCTTTACAGAAACACCTTTTTGTTGTATAATAAAAGCGTAAAATTTTGAGAAACTGTCTTTGTAAGCAGAGTGCGCCGGACGACGAGAATTTTTGCACCCAGCCAAGGCGATTTTCCGCAGCGATCCTGACGGAGCGCAAGGGAAAGCAACGCAGGATGGGAGCAAAAAGGCCGTCCGGGCGGTGTGCAATGCTTATGAAAACGGCTTCTAAGTCCTCACGGAGTAAAGGAGTGTACGACCATGTCGTTTTCAGAGCTTTTGAAGCAGTGCCGCAAGCAGAAGGGCATCAGCCAGGCGGAGCTGGCATCCAAACTGGGAGTTACCCAGCAGGCCGTCGGCAAATGGGAAAGCGGCAAATCCTCCCCCGACCCCAACACCGTGGCCCGCATCGCAGAGATCCTGAGCACCACTGCAGATTATCTGCTGGGCCTCTACCGTCCGGTGTCCAACGTGACCACCCCGGAAGAGCGCTTCTTCGGCAACTACGCCGAGAGCCTCATCCCGGTCATCGGTACCGTGAAGGCCGGGTACGGCGCGCTGGCCTTTGAGGAAGACTATGGTCAGGAATACGCCCGCGTCAAAGACCCCTCCAACTACTTCTATCTGGTGGTCCGGGGCGACAGCATGGAACCCCGCATCCAGGACGGCGACCTGGCCCTCGTCCACAAGCAGGACACGCTGGAAAACGGCGACCTGGGCGTGCTGGTCTACGGCGATGAGGGCGAAGGCACCCTCAAGCGGTATATCCAGCGGGGCAACTGCGTCGTGCTCCAGCCCTTCAATCCGGCCTACAACGAGCTGGTCATAAAGGGCGAAGACCTGAACCGCCTGCACATCGCAGGCCGTGTGGTCGAGACCAAGGCCAAGTGGTAAATCGGTTTCCCCTGCCTTGCATCCCCCTGCGCGGGATATGGGGTAAGGGGAAGGTGTGTCCTTTTTTCGGAGGTGGAGCGAGATGGAACAGTCGCTGATGGACAAGCTCACCATTCTGGCCGACAGCGCAAAATATGATGTGGCCTGCACATCCAGCGGGGCGTCCCGGGCCGCAAAGGCCGGCAGCATCGGCAGCTGCTATGCCCCGGGCTGCTGCCACGCCTTTACGGCAGACGGCCGCTGTGTCAGCCTGCTGAAGGTATTGATGAGCAACTGCTGCGCCTTTGATTGCAGCTACTGCGTTAACCGGAAGTCCAACGATGTGCCCCGGGCCACTTTTTCACCCCGGGAGCTGGCAGAGCTGACCATCGAGTTCTACCGCCGCAACTACATCGAGGGTCTTTTCCTGTCCAGCGCAGTGCTGGGCACCCCGGACTACACCACCGAGCAGATGCTCTCCGTTCTCCGGCTGCTGCGGAATGAATACCACTTCGGCGGCTACATCCACGCCAAGGCTATCCCGGGCACCAGCCCGGAGCTGGTGCAGCAGCTGGGCTATCTGGCCGACCGTCTCAGCGTCAACGTGGAGCTGCCCAGCGAGCAGAGTCTGCATCTGCTGGCCCCGGACAAGGGGCGGCACTCCATCTTTCGGCCCATGAAGCAGATCGCTGTGGCGGGCGCGGAGAGCAGGCAGGAGCTGACCCTCTACCGCCACGCTCCCAAGTTTGCCCCCGCCGGGCAGAGCACCCAGCTGATCGTGGGGGCTTCGCCTGAAACAGACTACCATATCTTACAGCTCACCGAAGGGATGTACCAGAAATACGGCCTCAAGCGGGTGTTCTACTCTGCCTATATCCCGGTGTCGGACGACACCCGCCTGCCTGCGCTGGACACCAAGCCCCCGCTGCTGCGGGAACACCGGCTGTATCAGGCCGACTGGCTGCTGCGGTTCTATCAGTTCAAGGCCGACGAGATCCTGGACAAGGACAACCAGAACTTCAACCCCTATCTTGACCCCAAATGCAACTGGGCCGTCCAGCATTACGGACTGTTCCCGGTGGACGTCAACCGCGCCCCCTTTGCCATGCTGCTGCGGGTGCCGGGCATCGGCCCCAAGAGCGCCCGGCGCATCCGGGACGCCCGGCGGATGGCCGACCTTGGGCTTGATGAGCTGAAGCGGATGGGCGTCGTTCTCAAGCGGGCACAGTATTTCATCACCTGCCGGGGCTTTGCCGGGGCGCACCCGGGCCGGGGCAGCGCCGGACGGGAGCGCATCACCCGGGCCCTCATCGACCCCAATGTGTTCAGCTCCGGTGCCGAGCAGCTGAGCCTGTTCGCGCCCCCTGCCGTTGACCGACTGGTGGAGCAGGGCGTGCCGCCCCGGGCGGCGCAGCGGATGGTGCGGGAGGAGGCAGTGCAATGTCTGGCCAGAGCCCTGTGATGCCGCCCCGGAAGCTCCACGACGCCGATGTGGTCTACCTCTACGATGGCAGTTTCGAGGGCTTTCTCTGCTGCGTCTTCGAGAGCTTTGCCCAGCACGAGATCCCCTTTGCGGTCTGGATGCCTCAGCGGGAGACGGCCACCCTCTATCCCCTCAAGGACATCGTGACCGACTCTTCCAAGGCCCAGCGGGTCTTTTCCAGCCTGCGCCGGAAGCTGGGCACCGAGACCGAATACCTCGTCAGCCGGGACTTTCTCTCCGGGCGGGAGGACAAGGAGCTGCTGCTCATCCGTTTTCTGCATCTGGCCTTTGCCCTTGGCCCCGGCACCGTCAAGCGGATGGGGCACCCGGTGGTGGCCCCGCTCTACGAGATGAAAAAGAGCCTCGACTGGGAGCAGGACAAATTTCAGGGCTTCGTCCGGTTCGAGGAGCACGACGGGATGCTGGGCGCGGTCATCCACCCCAAAAACTATATCCTTCCCCTGCTGCGGGGGCATTTCTGCGCCCGGTTCCCGGAGGAGAACTTCATGATATACGACGCCTCCCATCAGGCGGTATTGCTCTATCAGAACCATAAGGCTCAACTGTTGGAGCTGGCTGCACCGCTGGAGCTGCCCCCGCCCAGCGCCCGGGAGCAGGAATTTCAGGCGTTGTGGAAGCAGTTCTACCAGACCCTTGAGATCAAGGCCCGTCACAACGAAAAGGGCCGGATGTCCCACTGCCCCAAGCGTTTCTGGCAGGATATGGTAGAAATGCCCTGATTCTTTACAAAAACGTTGCATCTGCGCCGTTGCGCTCTGCAAAACCTATGGTATACTAAAGAAGAACTTCGGCAGAGCATCTGCCGCATCCGCTTTCTGACGAAAGCCAAGAAAATAAGGAGCATTGTCAAAATATGATTCGCATTACTATGGAAGACGGCGGCGTCATCGATATCGAGCTGAACGAGGAAGCTGCCCCCATCACCTGTGAGAACTTTAAAAAGCTGGTCAGCGAGGGCTTCTATAACGGCCTGACCTTCCACCGCGTCATCCCCGGCTTCATGATCCAGGGCGGCTGCCCGCTGGGCAACGGCACCGGCGGCCCCGGCTGGAACATCAAGGGTGAGTTCGC
>DCCL01000065.1:14077-15646 GCA_002313795.1 Faecalibacterium prausnitzii | reverse complement strand
GCCGGCAGCCAGTTCTTCATCATGCATCAGGATGCACCCCATCTGGATGGCCAGTATGCTGCCTTCGGCAAGGTCGTCTCCGGCATGGACGTGGTGGACAAGATTGCATCCGTCCGCACCGACTGGAACGACAAGCCCACTACCCCTGTCAAGATGAAGACCGTCGAGATCATCGAGGGCTGATTTTATGACTTCACAGCTTTCCCTCCGGGGAAAGCTTTTTTTGCATCACGAAAAGGAAGTGCACTATGAAATACGACTTCACCACCCTGCCCGACCGCCACGGCCACGATGCCATTGCAGTGGACGGTCTGGGCCACGGCTTTGCCCCCGATGCTCCCAAGCCCGGCTTTGATGCCATCCCCATGTGGGTGGCGGACATGAACTTCGTCTGCCTGCCCACCATCCAGCAGGCCGTCATCGAGCGGGTCCAGCACCCGGCCTTCGGCTATTTCGACCCGACTTCCGAATACTACAACTCCATCATCCGCTGGCAGGAGACGCGCAACGGCGTCACCGGCCTGACGGCTGAGGCCATCGGCTACGAGAACGGCGTGCTGGGCGGCGTCATCAGCGCGCTCAACTGCGTCTGCTCCCGGGGCGACAAAGTCCTTGTCCACAGCCCCACCTACATCGGTTTCACCTACTGCCTGACCGACAATGGCTATGATATTGTGCACTCTCCGCTGGTGCAGGACGAAAACGGTGTCTGGCGGATGGACTACGCCGACATGGAAAAGCACCTTGCCGAAGAGCACATCCACGCCGCCATCCTGTGCAGCCCCCACAATCCCTGCGGCCGTGTCTGGGAGCGCTGGGAGCTGGAAAAAGCGATGGAATTGTACAAAAAGTATAATGTCTATGTCGTCTCGGACGAGATCTGGTCGGACATTATTCTCTCCGGCCACAAGCACATCCCCACCCAGTCCATCAGCGAGGATGCCCGGATGCGCACGGCCGCCCTCTACGCGCCCTCCAAGACCTTCAACCTCGCCGGACTCATTGGCAGTTATCATATCGTCTACAATCCGTGGTGGCGTGACCGCATCGAGAATGAATCCTCGCTCTGCCACTACAACTCCATGAACGTCCTCTCGATGCACGCCCTCATCGGTGCCTACCGTCCCGAGGGCTATGAATGGGCTGACGAGCTCTGCGAAACGCTGACCGGCAATGTCGATTTCGCCTGCGACTACATCGCAAAGCACTTCGAGGGCGTCCATGTGGCGAAGCCCGAAGGTACTTACATGCTCTTTGTGGACTGCACCGACTGGTGCGCCGCCCACGGCAAGACCATTCAGGACGTAGAGAAAGCCTGCTGGGCAGTAGGTGCCGCCGTGCAGGACGGCGTAATGTTCCACGGCCCCTGCCACCTGCGGATGAATCTGGCCTCGCCCCGCTTCCGCATCGAGGAAGCATTCCGCCGGATGGATCAGTACGTGTTCAACGCAGAGTAATCCGAATTATATTTTATACAGCAAAAGGGGCTGTTGCAAAATACAAAGTCTGATTTTCAAACGATACAACGAGATAATTTCGACTGTGCTTTTCTAAAATTAAAGCAAGTGC
>DCCL01000065.1:0-13950 GCA_002313795.1 Faecalibacterium prausnitzii | reverse complement strand
TTGCACCATTTTGCAACAGCCCCTTTTTTGTTGCTCTTATCCCTGATGCATCTGCACCAGTTTCTCATTCAGTTCCCGCAAGCCGTTCCGCACCTCCGCGGGGGCTGCGACCTCCACCTTGCCGCCGAAGCCGCAGACCCAGCCGTAGAACTGGTCGCTGACGCAGACCGGCACATCAAAGTGGAAGTATCCCTTCCCTTCCGGTACAAAGATGGGCGAGGCACCGAACCGTTCCCGCATGGCGTTTTCCAGGTCAGAAGTGCACCGCAGAGTGACCCGGTACTCCGGCCCGCCGAACATCTGGAAATGCTTTTTCAGGTAGGCGGGCAGGTCGAGGTCGGCAAACTGCTCTTTGCCCCGGCGGGGCATATCCAGAACGGTGACACCCGCCATTTTATCCACCCGGTAATGCCGGATGCCCACCGGCTGCTTTTCGTCCTGATAGGCGATGAGGTAATAGCAGCCATTCTCCCATGCCATCTGCCAGGGGCTGATGGTATAGGGGGCCGGACGGCCCGCCTTTTTGTAGTGAAAGCGCACCATCTTTCCGGTGTTGATGGCGGTGAAGAGGGCGTCCACGCTGTAGGGCAGGTCTTTGTTGCCGCTCTTGGGCCGGCCATCCACATAGACCTGACGCTGGAGCTGGCTGCCCTGATACTGGGACGCCAGCCCCTCCAGCTTGTGGATGAGCTTATCGCTGGCCGTCTTGGAGATGACCCGGCTGGACTGCACGGCGTCCACCAGCAGCTTGAGTTCTGCCAGTTCAAAAGGACGGGTCGCCATCCAGTAGCCGCCGCTGCGGCCCCGGCGGAGCCGGATATCATAGCCCAGTGCGTTGAGGGCATCGATATCACTGTACACGCTCTTGCGCTCACAGAGGATGCCCTGCCGGGCCAGCAGCTCCACCAGCTGGGGCACGTTCAGCAGATGTTCCTCATCGGTCTGCTGCTCAAAGATGCGCAGCAGCGCCAACAGCTTGGATTTCTGTCCTTCCTGCTTGGGCATGGGCGGCCTCCTTTTCGGTCACGAGTCCTTCTTGTCGAACGCGGCGCGGCGCTGGGTGGAAAGGCGGAACATCTCTTCCAGTTTGTCCCGGTCATCGAGCACAAGGGCATCCCGCATCTGGAGCAGCGCCGAGTCGAACTGGTCGATCTCCTCGATGAGGTTCTTCTTGTTCCAGAGGAAGAGTTCCGCCCACATTTTATCGTTGATGCGCGCAATGCGGGTCAGGTCCCGGAAAGAATCGCCCGTATACTCGCAGAGGGAGGAGTTATCGTTGGCGCACATCAGGCTGACCGCGATGGCGTGGCAGAGCTGGCTGACATAACCGATCATCTTATCGTGCTCCTGCACCGTCAGAGTGCAGATGTGGCGGAAGCCCAGCACCTCGGCCAGCTCTTTTGCCCACTGGATGCCCTCCGGGGTATTCTTCTCAGTGGGGGTGATGATGAAGTTGGCGGGGGCAAAATTGACCTCGGCTGCGTGCTCGACGCTGGAAGTCTCCCGGCCCGCCATGGGGTGGCTGGCGATGAACTCCACGCCCTCCGGGCACATGGCCTGCACCGGCTCCACAAGGCCGGTCTTGACGCCGGAGACATCGGTGAAGATGCAGCCGGGCCTGATGAAATGGCCGTAAGTCTTGAACCAGTCCAGCAGGGCCGTAGGATAGAGGCCGAGAATGATGTGGTCAGCCTGCCGGATGAGGTCTTCGAAATCGTGGGTCTTGCCGCTGGCGATATAGCCGTGGTCGAGGGCATACTGCAGGTGGCCCTCGCTGCGGTTGATGCCGTCCACATGGAACCCGGCCTTTGAGAGCTCAAGGGCGTATTTTCCGCCCAGCAGGCCCAGGCCCACCACAAGATAACGCTTCGATTTATCCAGCATATTCTACCTCCGCACCCAATGGCTTGATGGCTTCAAAGAAATGGGGCCAGCTCTTCTGCACGGCCTCGGCATCGTCGATGGAAAGGGTGAGCCCTGCCGCCAGCGCCAGCACCGAAAGGCTCATGACCACCCGGTGGTCGTTGTGGCCGTGGAGCGGTGCGGCAGGCGCATGGAGCCGTCCGGCACAGCCGTGGATGGTGATGGTGCCGCCCTCGCTCTCCAGCAGGCCGCCGCAGGCCCGCAGTTCCGCTTCCATGGCCGCGATGCGGTCGCTCTCCTTGATGCGGAGGCGTTCCGCATTCCGGATGATGGTGGTGCCCTCGCAGAGCAGGCCCAGCACCATCAGCACGGGGCCAAGGTCAGGGCAGTCCGCAAGGTCGATGTCAGTACCGTGGAGCGGCGCTTTCTCAAACACGATGCCCTGTTCCGTGGTGCGGAACTCTGCTCCGCAGCGGCGGAGGATGTCAAGGATGGCCGCGTCGCCCTGCAATGTATCCGCAGCAAGGCCGGTGATGGTCACGCCGCCCTGCACAGCCCCCAACACTGCCGGGAAAGCAGCCTGACTGTAATCGCCCTCTACGGTGTAATCGCAGGGGGTATAGCTCTGTCCTCCGGGGATAAAGAGAGTATTTTTATCCTGCCAGCGGCTCTCGACGCCAAACCGGCGCTGTGCCGCCCGGGTCATCTCGATATAGCTGCGGCTCTCCACCGGAGGGATGAGGTGCAGGGTGCTGTCCCCGGCCAGAAGCGGCAGAGCGAAAAGCAGGCCACTGATGAACTGGCTGGACACATTGCCTGCCAGCTCATATTCGCCGCTTTTCAGCCGGCCCTCCACGGTCAGGCCCTCTGCAGACTGTTCGAACCGGAGAGACTGCTCCCGGTATAACCCTTCGTACACCGACTGGGGCCGCTCCATCAGCCGCCCCCGGCCCACAAAGGTGACAGCCTGTCCGGTGAGGCTGGCAATGGGGATGAGGAACCGCAGGGTGCTGCCGCTCTCGCAGCAGTCCACCGGGGCGCCGACAGGCAGGAAACGGCCCAGACCCTCCACCACGGCGCTGTCCGGGCCGGTCTGCACTTTTGCGCAGAGCTGTCCGGCCGCCGAGAGGGTAGCCGAGATGTCCTTGCTGAACTCAAGGTTCCCGATGTGGGAGGTGCCTTTTGCCAGTGCTGCGCAGAGTACAGCCCGGTGGGCCATGCTCTTGCTGGGCGGGGCCGTGATGCTGCCGCCCACCCGGCCCGGGGCGTGAATGGTAACGTTCATGAACAGAAGCTCCTTTGCAGAGTCATTACATATCCCGGCCGATGGCCCATGCCACCTGACGGCACTTTGCCATGGCCTGTGCAAAGGCGTCCGGAGTCAGGCACTGTGCGCCGTCGCTCCATGCGTGAGGGGGATCATAGTGCACTTCCACCTCAAGGCCGTCTGCACCGGCGGCCACGGCGGCGATCATCATGGGCTCCACTAGATTGGCCTTGCCGGTGGCATGGCTGGGGTCCACGATGACGGGCAGGTGGGTCTTCTCGTGGATGATGGGCACAGCGGAGAGGTCGAGAGTGTTGCGGGTGTACTTCTCAAAGGTGCGGATGCCGCGCTCGCAGAGGATGACCTGCTCGTTGCCGCCGGCCATGATGTACTCGGCGCTCATGATCCACTCCTCGATGGTATTGCAGAGGCCGCGCTTGAGGAGCACGGGCTTGTGCATCTTGCCCACAGCCTTCAGCAGCTGGAAGTTCTGCATATTGCGGGCACCGATCTGCACCACATCCACATATTCCTCGAACTCGGGGATGCGGTCTTCGCTCATCAGCTCGGAGACGATGGGCAGGCCGGTGGCCTCGCGGGCCTTCACCATGGCAAGGATGCCCTCGGTCTCAAGGCCCTGGAAGGAGTAAGGAGAGGTGCGGGGCTTGTAAGCGCCGCCCCGGAAGAGGGTGGCACCGCCGGCCTTGACGCCCTGTGCGATGCGCAGAGCCTGCTCGTCGCTCTCGATGCTGCAGGGGCCTGCCATGACGGCGATCTTCTCCTTGCCGCCGATCTTGACGCCGCTGCAGTCGATGACGGAATCTGCCGGGTGGAACAGGCGGTTGGCCCGCTTGTAGGGAGCAGAAACACGGGTCACATTGTCGATCCAGGGGTTGGCCAGCACATCCCGCTCGTCGATCTTGGTGGTGTCGCCCACCAGACCGAACACGTTATAATCCTTTCCGGTGATGAGGGTCACATCAAGGCCCTGCTTTTCAAATTTGTCTACGATCTTTTCGAGTTCCTCTTTGGGAGTACCCTTTTTGGTAGAGATGATCATTGAATTTACGTCCCTTCCTGTTCGTTTTGATTTTTTCTTGAAATGTTCCGCGCCGCCGCAGCGCGCTTTTTTGCGGCATATCGATACCGATGTGCGGGGCAGCCCCCGCCGCATCGGAAAAGTCACATGACCAGATGTGTATGTGCACTGCCGTCCAGACGGAGCAGCTGTGCAAGGTAGGCGGCTGCGTGAAGGTAGCCGCTGATGCCCTCGCCCACGAAATGGCCCTGACAGCCGAAGGATACCACATCCGTTTTCCGGAACGGCTCGTGCTCGTCCGGCTCATCCAGCAGCACTTCCACAGCGGGCACCCCGCAGATGCGGAGAGCGTCCAGAATAGCCACACTGTAGTGGGCGTAGCCGCCGGGGTTCAGGATGATGCCGTCGGCCCGGCCCGGGGCAGACTGGATCTCATCGATGAGGTCGCCTTCATGGTTGGACTGGAAGAATTCCACCTCGATGCCCATCTGGGTGCAGCAGAGCTCGAGATAGTCCAGCAGGCCGCTGTAATCCAGCTGACCGGCCACGCCCTTTTCAGTGAAGTGCATCAGGTTGAGGTTGGGGCCGTTAATGACTAAAAATTTCATCCAGAGCCTCCATTGCGGCGGTCACGGCATCCTCAACGGTGCCGCTGTTGGGGATCACAGCATCTGCTGCCGCCAGATACAGGGGGCGGCGCTCCGCCTCCATCTTTTTCAGGGCCTCGGTGCTGGAAGAGAGGGGCCGTCCGCCTCCCACCGTCAGCGCATCCAGAGGCCGGTCAAGGAAGAGCACCACACCGTTCTGGTGCAGAGCGCGGATATTCCCGGGCCGCTTGACGATGCCGCCGCCGCAGGAGATGAGCTGTCGGCCCTCCTTGGCGAAGCGGGCCGTCTGCTCCGATTCCTTTGCCCGGAAGCCGTCCTCGCCCTCTGCGGCAAAGATGTCCGGGATGCTGCGGCCATCGGCCCTGACGATCTCCTCATCGAGGTCGATAAACTTCTTGCCCAGCTTTTCGGCCAGTGCCCGGCCCACGGTGGATTTGCCGCAGGAAGGCATCCCGATGAGGGCCACATTGAGGGTGTCCCGCCGGAGGGCGGCAGTGATGCGCCGGATCTCCCCGGCTGCGTCGTCGAATTTCCGGTCGAGGAAGTATTCGGCGGCATACACGGCCTGGGCCACCAGCATCTCAAGCCCGCCCACAGCCACCGGCACCCCGGCTTCTTCGGCCCGGAGGACGAGCTCCGTCTTATCCGGGTTATACACCACGTCCAGCACCGCTTCCAGACCGGGCATTGCTGCCACGTCCAGACTGCACACTCCCACATTGGGGTACATTCCGGCAGGGGTGGTATTGATGACGATGGATGCTCCGCTGGTTACAGCCTGCTCATAGGAGAGCTGGCCCTTCGCCGCATCCGGGGTCCGGCTGACAGTGAGGAGCCTGGCCGCGCCCTTATCCCGGGCCACGGCGCTGGTGGTGTTGTGGGTGCCGCCGGTGCCGAGGATGAGGACCGTCTTCCCCTTGAAGTCTACGCCATGGGCCTCGCACAGGTGGGCAAAGCCCATGTAATCGGTGTTGTAGCCGTAGAGCAGGCCGTTCTTATTCACCACAGTGTTCACGGCCCCGATGGCCTTGGCCCGTGGGTCGATGTAGGTGCAGTATTCCATCACCAGCCGCTTATAGGGGATGGTGACGTTGATGGCCCGGAACTGCCGCCGGGTGAGGAACGCTCGGGCGTCCGCCTCGGTGGGAAGAGGGCAGAGGTCATAGTGGTAGCCGCAGAGCATCTCATGGATGATCTTGGAGTAGGAATGTCCCAGACGGGAGCCAATGAGTCCGTATTCCATCTTCAGAACCCCTCCTTGCGGTAGCTGGTGGGCTGTTCCATCCACGCCGTGCCGTAGCGGGCGGTGAGCAGGTCGCCCACAGCCAGCGCGGCGGCGCAGGTCTGGACGATGGCCGCTCTCGGCACGATGCAGGGGTCATGGCGGCCCTGAATGGACAGCTCTGCGTCCTTCTTTGCGATATAGTCCACCGTCTCCTGCTCCTTGTAGATGCTGGGGGTGGGCTTGACCACGGTGCGGAACACCACCGGCATCCCGTTGGCGATGCCGCCGTTGATGCCCGCGTTGTGGTTGGTCTCGGTCACGATGCTGCCGCCCTGCATCCGGAAGGCATCGTTGGCCTCGGAGCCCTTCAGGTCGGCAAAGCCGAAGCCGGTGCCGAACTCGATGCCCTTGACGGCGGGCACTGAAAAGGCCATATGGGAGAGCAGGCTCTCCACACTGTCAAAGTAGGGTTCGCCCACTCCGGCAGGCAGGCCGAGGATGGCCGTCTCAAGGATACCGCCCACGCTGTCGCCCTCGGCCCCGGCGGCGCGGATGGCGGTCTTCATAGGCTCTTCCACCGATGCGTCCAGCAGGGCGAAACCGTCTCCCCCGCTCTCCAGAACGCTGACCTGTGCGGCCAGCGCGGCGGGGTCATCCAGTGCAAAGGGGGTATCGGAGACCCCGGCGCACCGGCCGATGTGGGTGGCGATGTCGATGCCGGCACGGTTCAGCGCGCCCAGCACGATGCTGCCGCCTGCCACCAGTGCCGCCGTCACCCGGCCCGAGAAGTGTCCGCCGCCCCGGGCATCCTGAAAGCCGTGGTATTTGGCATAGGCGGTATAGTCCGCGTGGCCGGGGCGGAGCAGGTCGGCCGTCTTGGCGTAATCGCCGCTGCGGGTGTTCTGATTCTCGATCATCAGAGCGATGGCGGTGCCGGTGGTGTGGCCGTTCACCACACCGGAGAGCAGCTGCACCCGGTCGGCCTCCACCCGGGCGGTGGAAAGGCCGTCGCCCCGGGCCCGGCGCTTATCCATGCAGGAGGCGATGAAGGCTTCGTCCACCGGAACCCCTGCGGCCATGCCGTCCAGCACACTGCCCACGGCCCGGCCATGGCTCTCGCCGAAGATGGTCAGCGCCAGCGCACTGCCAAAGGTGTTTTTCATGGCTTATTCCTCCATGCCCAGCAGGGTGCGCAGGCCCTCCACCGGGATGGTCTCGGCACGCCAGCAGCCCAGACCCGGCACCTTGATGACGGTGATCTGGCCACCCTGTGCCTTCTTGTCGTGGAGCATCTCGGCGTAGACCTTTTCCTTATTGTAAGAAGTGCGCAGGGGCAGGCCCAGACGGCGGTAGACCGCACGGACCCGCTTCTGCAGTGCCTTGGACTCGATCATGGGCAGCATGCCCAGTGCCACGCACTCGCCGTGGTAGAAGCCCACCGTCCGGCGGCCCTTGATGCCCTTGACGGCCTCGATGCCGTGGCCGATGGTGTGGCCGAAGTTCAGGGCCTTGCGCATTCCCTTCTCGGTCTCATCCTGCTCCACGATGCTCTTCTTGAACCGGAGGCTGCGGTAGATGATCTCCCCGATCTGGGCGTCGATATCGCCCTTCTCGAAGATGGCGAACAGCTCCGGGTCTGCCAGCAGGCTGGCCTTGACCGACTCGGCCAGGCCGTTGATATAGTGACGGCGGGGCAGGGTGGCGAGGGTGCTGGGGTCGATGATGACCAGCTTGGGCTGCCAGAAGGAACCGACGCTGTTCTTGGTCTCGCCCAGGTCCACAGCGGTCTTGCCGCCGATGGAGGAATCGATCATGGAGAGGGTGGTGGTGGGGCAGTTGATGAAGTCGATGCCCCGCATATAGATGGACGCAGCAAAGCCTGCCAGGTCGCCCATGACTCCGCCGCCCACGGCGATGACCAGGTCACCGCGGCCCATGTTGAAGTCCAGCATCTGGCGCAGGACATATTCCAGCGTCTTCATGCTCTTGCTGCCCTCGCCCTGCGGCACCGTGATGATCTTGGCGTCGCGGCACTGGTCGGCCACCCGCTGGGCGTACTCGGCGGGGACGCCGGTATCCGTCACCACAGCCACCCGGCGGTCCAGCCGGGCAAACTGGTACAGGTTCTCCAGTGCGCCGTTCTTCAGGATGATATCATAGCTGCGCTCACCCAGATTCATGGTGAGCTTGGTACCGATAAATTCACTCATTTTGTATACACTCCTAACAGCCGTACAGTGCGGCAGGTATGGTCCAGCTCGCGCAGCAGCGCGGCGGTCTCGTCGTCGGCGGGGTCACCCACCAGCTCGACGTAGAAATAATAATCAAAAGGGACATGAGGCAGCGGGCGGCTCTTGATGGACTCCATATCGTAGCCGAACCGTCCGATGACCTGAATGACCTCGGCCAGCTTGCCGGGCTTGTTGTCCAACGTGAACAGCAGTGAGAACCGGTTGCCCGCTGTGGGCTTTTCGCGGCTGAGGACGATAAAGCGGGTGGTGTTGTCGCCGTCGGTGTTGATGTCGGGCACCAGCACTTCCAGCCCGTAGAGCGCCGCCGTCTCTGCGCTGGCGATGGCCGCTTTGGACGGGTCGCCGGACTCTGCCACGAACTTTGCGGCCATGGCCGTGTTGGGCATGGCGGTGGCGGGCAGGCGGAACTGCTTGAGGAAGGTCTCGCTCTGGGCGATGGCCTGCTGGTGGCTGTAGACATGCTTCAGCTGGGCCAGCTGGGTGCCGGGCAGGACGAGAAGGTTCTGAGAGATGGGCAGGTCGTAGACATCCACCACCCACAGTTCCGGGTGGTTATAGCAGAGGTCCAGCACCGCGGAGACATCGCCCGCGTGGCTGTTCTCAAAGGGCACCACGCCGTGGGCGGCATCGCCCCGCTGGACTGCTTCAAACACCTCATCCCATGTGGGGTAGCTGACGGCCTCCGCATGAGGGAAGAGGGCCCGCAGGGCGATGTGGGCGAATGCGCCCTCCACGCCCTGATAGGCGGCACGGTTCCGGCCCAGCACCTCAGCTTCGTATTGTTTTGCCACATCCATCATATTCTGGACATGGTCTTTATAATAGGGCCGGAGGGCAGGGTCCTGGATGCGGGCCGCAGCCTTTTCCAGCACCACCGCCTCCCGGGCGGCATCAAAGATCGGCAGGCCATGGGCCTGTTTATATTGGGCTACGCTGAGCACAGCAGCCATCCGCCGCTCAAACAGCGCAGCGAGCTGTGCATCCACCGTGTCGATCTCGGCGCGGGCCTGTTCCAGTGCGTCCATCTGTTCCACATCCTTTGGATAAGATTCCGGCAGCTCTGCTGCGGGATGATACCTAGTAAGTATACCATAACCCGGATGAGGAAACAACAAGCCCCGCCTGCTTTGATAGTGGAGAATATTTCAAATCCGGGGTGAGTAAAACGAAGAGAATGCAACGAAAAATCCCCCTTCTGCACATCGTCTGTCGTGCAGAAGGGGGAACGTCTCATTTTTTGCGCAGGTCTTCCCGGCTGCGGGCCTTCCCGTAGCAGCGGCCATAGGGGTTATCCAGGTCGGCCGCCCGGGGCGGATTTGAGGCTTCCGGTGCAGGAGCCGGTTTTTCCGGGACGCTGAGATGCCGGGCCTTGTCCCGGCGCAGGATACGGAACCGCATGGCGTCACTCCTCCGGTTTTGCAGTGGAGACAGCCCCTGCTGTCAGCTTCTGCCAGAACTCTTCGCCGCCGGCGAGGTTGTCGGCGGTGCCGCTGTTCCAGGCACCCCGCATCCCCACGTAGAACTGGGACATATACTCCTGACTGGAACCACTGCGGCTCTGGGTGGTGTCGGGGCCGTAGTCGCCCAGAGGCAGACCGGCCAGCACCGGGCAGTCATCCCACTTGTAGACCATGTTCCACCAGTCCTCGTCGCTGTCGGCGGCGGGCAGGGTGCCGTCCAGATACCGCAGCGAACCGGTGCTCTCCTCGAACCCCTTGGGGTCCCAGAGCAGGAAAACGGAGCTCAGGCCGCCCTGCACATCAGTGGCCAGCTTGGTGGTGCCTGCCATGGTCAGGTAGGCTGCGCTCTCGGTCTGGGTCTCGGTGTCGGAGTAGTCCAGCGTATAGACATTGAGGGTCACGACCACCTTGCCGTCGCCATTGCGGTCTTCGCCGTAGTCGGCCAGCGCCGTCTGCAAGGCGTTCACGGTGTCCTCGGGCAGGTAGTAAGGAGCCACCACGGCCACATTATAATCCGGCTTGGTGGTGAAAAAATACTGCCCGATGAAATTGTAGGCCACAAAGGCCACAGCGATGCCGATAAGAATGACCCACTTGAGGTTATAGTCCCACCAGTTGGCCCACCGCTCTTTGCGGGTATACTGTTTTTCTTTCCGGGGCGTAAGGTCTTTGGGGTCGATGTCGCGTTCGTAACGGTAGCTTGCCATGCGGCAGTGTCCTCCAGATTTTCAGTTGTTCGGCGGTGGTTCTGTTACAGCTGGGCCAGGATGGTCTGACGGACGGCATCCGGCAGCTGCTTCTGTTCGGCCCGGCTCATGCCTGCGGTCTGGATGGGCGGCAGCACCCGGATATGTACATTGCCGGGGGTCGCCCTGTTGCCGTGGCCCTCAAAGAGTGCCCGGGCTCCCGTGATGGCCACCGGCACCACCGGGGCACCGGTCTTGACGGCGATGCGGAAGGCACCGGCCTTGAACTCTCCTGCGCCGCCCTCTTCGCCTTTGTAGCGGGTGCCCTCGGGGAAGATGATGAAGCTCTTCCCGCTCTCCACGATCTCGGTGGCGTCGTTCAGGGCGCGCACCGAGGCCCGGACATCATCCCGCTTGACGAACACGCAGCCCAGCAGCTTCATCCAGCGGTTGAGGAGCGGGATCTTTTCCAGCTCCTCCTTGGCGAGGATGCCGTGGGGCTTGTCGAGACTTACCAGCAGCAGCGGGATATCAAAATAGCTGCGGTGGTTGGCCACGAAGACGCAGGGGCCCTCTTTGGGGATATTGTCCAGCCCTTCCACCGTCAGGCGGACGCCGGTCACTTTCAGGATGCCCCGGCTCCAGCGGGGGATATGCTGCTCCACCAGCGCCCGGACGGTGTCGGTATCACCGGCAGCCAGCGCACGCTCGGCGCGGCGGAGCACGCCGTAGTGGACGATCATGTAGCCAAACAGATAAACGAATAACGCAATGGTGCGAAAAATGCTCACAGAGAATTCCCTCCTTCTGGCTGAAAAAGCCGCATCTATTGTAACACACTCTGCCCCAAAAAGGGAGAGAAAATACTTTTTTTACATTTGGAGGGCTTTCCGGCTTGCAAAATTCACAAAATCCGGGTATAGTTATACTCAGAAAGCCAGCATAATGGCACTCTGTGTCGAAATAACGTTGTGCTGTGCAATGTAGGCCGTCTGAGGGCGGCGAGAGAGGATATTCACACAACATGAGTCTGTTCCCTTCTGCAAACGATTTCAAGGCCGGCCCGGGCGTGGAAAAAGATGCTCCCCGCAAGACCGGTGTAGGCCGTTTTTTTGAGCTGGTAGGCCGGGATATGAGCGGGCTGTTCCTCGCCAATCTCCTCACCTGCCTGGGCTTTCTGCCGGTCATCTGTCTGGTGTACATCGGCTTCCTGATGAACAGCCTGCCAGTCATGCTCCTCAGCGCTGCTGTGGGCGGCATCCTAGCCGGCCCGGCCCTCTCCGGCATGTACGACACCGTTCTTCGTGCCCTGCGGGACGAGGCGGGCTACTGGTGGGTCACTTACCGCAAGGCTTTCAAGCGGAATTTCAAGGCCAGCATCCTGCCGGGCGTCCTCTACTGTCTGGTGGTGACGCTGCAGATCTTCCTCGTCTATTTCTGCTTCAATATGCTCTATCACGGCACCAATGTGGGCGTGCCCATGTGGGTGGCTACCGTGCTGAATCTGGTCATCTTCCATATGTTGTTCTCCTATATGTGGCCTCAGGTGGTCCTGCTGGACCAGCCCCTGACCCAGACCCTGAAGAACAGCATCAACTGCATGATCGCATTCCTGCCCCACGCACTGGCCGCAGCGCTGGTCACGGTGCTGTTCTGGGGCCTGGTCATCCTCTGCATGCCGCTGGGCCTGCTACTCATGCTGGTCTTCGGCTTCTGGTTCCAGGTGGAAGTCTGCTGTCAGATCGTGTACGGCGACCTGGACCGGGTATTCCACATTGAGGAGAACATCCGCAAAATGAAGGATGCCGAGCTGGAAGCGGCACTGGCGGAGGACCGCCGGGCTGCGCTGGAAGACAGCGAAGAAGCATCTTCTGACCCCGAAGAAAAATAACACGGCGCATCCAGCACGAACTGCTGCGGAAAGGAGAGAGGCCGGATGGAACAACGGAACAATCTGGTTTTGCAGGGCACCGAGACCTTCTCCCGCGGGCAGCTGGATAACCTTGCGCTGGAAAGCGGCAGCCTTGTGCTGGACAGCGTGGCCGGGCGCTGCCTGCAGTACGGCAGCTATACCACCCCGGAATTTGCCATGCCGGCGTTCTGCAACCTGAATGTGAGCTGGAACGCCTTTGCCCCCCACAACACCATGGTGGAGGTGCGGTGCCGCGTGTATGCGGACGGTGCCTGGACCGGCTGGATGAGCTTTGGTAAGTGGGCTCCGGACTATCCGCGCTGCAGCGTCAAGTCCCAGAGTGAGGACGGCATGATCTTCCTTATGGGCGATACGGTCACGGTGGCCTCTCCGGGCGGCGGCACCGGTGTGCAGCTGCAGGTCAACCTTTCCACTAACGATGACAAAGTTTCGCCGGCTGTGCGGCTGCTGGCCGCCGCTGTGCGCCCTCTCACCTGGGAAAAGCACAACGGACACCCGCTGAACCGCCGGCTGTATCTGCCGGAATACTGCCTCTCCGCCCATGACCCCAGTTTTGGCCGGGATATGGACCTGCCGCTGGTGATGGCAGCACTGATGAACCGCTGGGGCGAGGACATCCTGCCCGAAGAAGTGGCCTATACCATGGCGGATATGGCCTCCGGCAGCACGAACAATGCGGCCTTTGCGGCCGCTGCAGCCGGGTGCTGCGGCTTCCCCTGCTGGCAGGCCTGGATGGACCTGCGGGACCTGCGCGAGCAGATCCACGACGGCTGTTCGGTGGCTGTGCAGGTGGAGCGCCGGGTGCGCGGCCAGCGGGACCCCGTCCGCCTCTGGATGGGCCTGCGGGGCTTCGGCCACGACGACGCGGTCATGGCGGATTTTGTTCTGCTCAATGACCCCACCGCACTTTCCACGGGCGAAGTGAATTGTACCATGGCGCTGACGGATTTTATGCGGTATTTTACCGGCAGGGCCATTGCGCTGCGGCCAAAACACCGGGATCAGCAGGCCAACCGCCCGCTGCGGCTGCGCTGTGAGCTGGAGCCCGGCGGGGGAGAGGGCATTTACACCTTTTCCCGCCGCGGGCAGAAGGATTCCCTGCCGGAGAACTTTACCGGCTGGATCGCCTGCTCGCCCCACGACGGCGTGGCCCACGCTACCACGGCCCACCGCAGCTTCTTCCGCATGGGCCGCACCGAGGACGGCGGGGTGCAGTTCCCGCCGGAGCAGGTGGCGGCAGGCGGGCGCTGCAGCGTTTATGCGGTGGACCAGACGGGCCAGATGCGGGTGGCGGAAGTCCGCCTGCCTGCGCCCAAACCCACTCAGATTCCCAAAGCAGAAGACACCCCGGCCTCTTCGCCGGCCGTGCCGTAAGCTTTCAGGCAATAAGAAACTTCTACCATAGGAGGAACACATTATGGCAAAGACGATCATCACTTTGGGACGTGAGTACTGCACCGGCGGCCGCTACATTGCAGAAGATGTGGCCAACGCACTGGGCATCAAACTGTATGACAAAGAGCTGATCACCATGGCAGCAAAGCACTCCGGCCTGTCCGAAGAAGCCGTTGCCGCCAGCGAGAAGCGGCATACCCACAGCCTGCTGTACAGCCTGTA
>DCCL01000044.1:1292-3130 GCA_002313795.1 Faecalibacterium prausnitzii | reverse complement strand
GAAGCCTACAGCCTTTACCGCGGTGAGCAGGACAGCTTTGGTCTGGAAGCCATTGACACCCTTGTCAAGGGCATGGAAGACCACCGCGACGAGCTGGTGGTGATTCTTGCGGGCTATACAAAAGAAATGGAAGTGTTCCTCACCGCCAACAGCGGCCTTGCCAGCCGCTTCCCGAACAAGATCGAGTTCCCGGATTATACCGCCGACGAACTGGTGGATATCACCACCGTGCTGGCCAAGGGCAAGGGCTACCGCCTGGCCGAGGGCTGCATCTTCCCGCTGCTGGGCTACTACAAGCGTCGGCAGGCGCTGGACAGCCGCACCGCCGGCAATGGCCGTCTGGCCCGCAACACGCTGGAAAAGGCCATTTTTCACCAGAGCCGCCGCCTGATCGCGGAGCCCGCCGCAGAGCTGGATCTGATCCTGCCCAGCGACCTGGAATTTGATGAGTGATCTGCACAGCATTGCAGGAGAAAATGAAAAACGCCTGTCCGGATAGACAGGCGTTTTTCATGGATCACTGATGCTGCTCTGCCAGCTTCTGCACCATTGCGTGCAGCTGGCTGCGCACCTCTGCCGGGGCGGTGACCTCCACCTTGCCGCCGAAGCCGCACACCCAGCCAAAGAACTGCTCGCTCACGCAGACGGGCACATCAAAGTGGAAGTTCCCGTCCTGCTCGGGGACAAAGATGGGCGAGCGGCCAAAGCGGTCCCGCATAACGGGCACAAGGTCACCGGTGCAGCGCAGGGTGACCCGGTGCTCCGGCCCGCCGTACATGTTGAAGTGCTTGCGCAGGTAGGCGGGCAGGTCAAAGTCCCGGACAGCTTCCTGCCCCCGGCGGGCCTCCTCCAGAATTTTTACGCTGGTAATGCGGTCCACCCGGTAATTGCGGATGTTGGCGGGCTCTTTTTCCTCCTGATAGGCGATGAGATAATAGCAGCCGTTCTCCCATGCCAGCTGCCAGGGGCTCACGGTGCGGGTGCCGCTGTTCTTGTAGCGGAACTGCACCATTTTTCCGGCATTGATGGCGTTGTGCAGCGCATCGATGCTGTACAGCAGGGTGGGGTTGTCGCTCTTCGGGCGGCCATCCACGTAGACCTGGCGCTGCAGCTGGGTGCCCTCGTAATCAGAGCAGAGGGCTTCCAGTTTGTGGATGAGCCTGCGGCTGGTGCGGGCAGACACCACCTTGCTGGACTGCACGGCATCCACCAGCAGCTTCAGCTCCGAGAGCTCAAATGCCCGGCTGGCCATCCAGTAGCCGCCTCCGCGCCCGCGCTGCAGCTGGATGTCGTAGCCCAGGCTGCACAGGGTGTCAATGTCGCTGTAGATGCTTTTGCGCTCCGCCAGAATGCCCTGCTGTTCCAGGAGCTGCACAAGCTGCGGCACATTGAGCAGATGATCTTCGTCGGTCTTTTGCTCCAGAATGCGCAGCAGCGCCAGGAGCTTGGATTTTTGTCCTTCCTGCTTGGGCATGGGGCACCTCCGGTCGGTTGTGTTACGGCAGCTTTTTGTCAAAGGCCGCGCGGCGCTGGGTGGACAGGCGGAACATCTCTTCCAGCTTGTCCCGGTCATCGGCCACAAGCGCGGCACGCATCTCCTGCAGGGCCGCGTCGAACTGGTCGATCTCGCTGATCAGGTTCTCCTTGTTCCAGAGGAACAGCTCCGCCCACATCTTATCGTTGATGCGGGCAATGCGGGTCAGGTCACGGAAGGAGTCGCCGGTGTATTCGCACAGCGAGGTGTTGTCGTTGGCGCACATCAGGCTCACGGCAATGGCGTGGCACAGCTGGCTCACGTAGCCGATCATCTTGTCGTGCTCCTGCACGGTCAGGGTGCA
>DCCL01000044.1:0-1154 GCA_002313795.1 Faecalibacterium prausnitzii | reverse complement strand
ACCTCTGCGGCGTGCTCCACGCTGGAAGTCTCGCGGCCGGCCATGGGGTGGCTGGCAATGAACTCCACGCCCGCCGGGCACATGGCCTGCACCGGCTCCACCAGCCCGGTCTTGACGCCGGATACATCGGTAAAGATGCAGCCGGGCTTGATGAGGTGGCCGTAGGTTTTGAACCATTCCAGCAGGGCAGTGGGGTACAGGCCAAAGACGATGTGGTCGGCCTGCTGCACCAGATCCTCAAAATCGTGGGTCTTGCCGCGCTCAATGTAGCCGTGGTCCAGGGCATACTGCAGGTGGCCTTCGCTGCGGTTGATGCCGTCCACATGGAAACCGGCCTTGCTCAGCTCCAGCGCATACTTGCCGCCCAGCAGGCCCAGGCCCACAATGAGATACCGTTTTGTTTTATCCAACATGTTCCACCTCCGCGCCCAAAGGCTTGATGGCTTCAAAGAAATGGGGCCAGCTCTTCTGGATGGCCTCAGCATCGTCCACCGTGAGGGCCAGCCCGGTGCTGAGCGCCAGCACAGCCAGGCTCATGACCACCCGGTGGTCGTTGTGGCCGTGCAGCGGCCCGGCAGGGGCATGCAGCCGGTCGGCGCAGCCATGCACCGTAATGGTGCCGCCCTCGCTTTCCAGCACGCCGCCGCAGGCCCGCAGTTCCGCCTCCATGGCGGCAATGCGGTCGCTCTCCTTCAGGCGCAGGCGCTCGGCGTTGCGGATGACCGTGGTGCCCTCGCACAGCAGGCTCAGCACCATCAGCACGGGGCCCAGGTCCGGGCAGTCGGCCAGGTCGATGTCCACGCCGTGGAGCGGGGCTTTTTCAAAGGTGACACCATCTGCCGTGCGGGTGAAGCTGGCCCCGCAGCGGCGCAGGATGTCCAGAATGACGGCATCGCCCTGCAGGGTGTCGGCGGACAGACCGGTGATGGTCACACCGCCGCACACGGCCCCCAGCACAGCCGGGAACGCTGCCTGGCTGTAATCGCCCTCCACGGTGTGATCGCAGGGGTGGTAATGCTGGCTGCCCGGCAAAAAGAGGGTGTTCGCATCCTGCCACCGGCTCTGTACGCCAAACGCGGCCTGCACGGCGCGGGTCATGTCGATGTAGCTGCGGCTCTCCACCGGCGGGATGAGGTGCAGGGTGCTGTCCCCGG
>DCCL01000102.1:373-4641 GCA_002313795.1 Faecalibacterium prausnitzii | reverse complement strand
ATCAAGACCATGTGGTGCGGCGACCTGGCCTGCGAGATGAAGATGAAGGAAGAGGCTGGCCTGTCCAGCCGCTGCATGCCCTTCGAGCAGGAGCACCTGAGCGATGTCTGCCCCTGCTGCGGCAAGCCCGCCAAGACCATGGTCTACTGGGGCGTGGCATACTAAGCTGTAAATAAAACGGAAAACCATCGGAGCGGCTGCTTTCCTGCGGGAGAGCGACCGCTCTTGCCGTAAAAAGGCAAAGCTCCGGAAACAAAACGGTAAAATTTTTGAAAAAGGGGTTGAAAAATCTGCTCCGGCGTAGTATGATGACGGGGCCGAAAAAGCAAATCTTTCAACAGGAGGAAGCGAAACAGATGTCCGGCGACCATACAGACAAACCTAAACAACGCTTCTCCTGCGATGCGGGCAAGGCAAACGAGTCTGCCGCATCCTGAACTGCAAGTTGCCCTTTGTACACCGCAGGAGTCGTAACAGACAGATGCGGTGTATTTTTATGCCCGGAACGGGATACGGAGGGAACCTGAAATGCAGCAGAAAAATTACCAGCAGGAAATACTGGACCTCATCCACAGCGGCCTGCCGCAGGCAGAACTGGCTGAAAAGCTCTCGGATTACCACGAGAACGACCTGGCCGACGCCCTGACGGCCCTGACGCCGGAGGAACGGCAGAAGCTTTACACCATCCTGGGCGTGGAGAGGGTCGCAGAGATCTTCTCCTACCTGGACGATGCAGAACCCTACCTGAAGGAACTGCCCAGCGACAAGGCCGCAAAAGTCGTCTCCAACATGGACTCCGACGATGCCGTGGATGCTCTGGATGACCTTGAGGAAGAGGATAAGGCCAAGATTGTCGGCCAGCTGGACAAAGACTCGGCCAAAGACGTCAAGATGCTGCTCTCCTATGGCGAAGACGAGATCGGCAGCAGCATGACCACCAACTACATCTGCATTCGGCGGGATATGACCATCCGGCAGGCCATGAGTGAGCTGGTGAAGCAGGCAGGCGAGAACGACAACATCTCCACCATCTATGTGGTGGATGAGAACAACAAGTTCTATGGTGCCATCGACCTGAAAGACCTCATCATTGCCCGGGCAGATGACAGCCTCGAAAAGCTCATCGCCCGGTCTTACCCCTACGTCACCGACCATGAGAAAATCAGCGACTGCATCGACCGCATCGTGGATTACGCCGAGCGCTCGCTGCCCGTGCTGAACGACGCCGGGGAGCTGGTAGGTATCATCACCTCGGCCGATGTGGTCGAACTGGTGGATGACGAGATGGGCGACGATTACGCCAAGTTAGGCGGTCTGACCAGTGAGGAAGATCTGAACGAGGGCGTCTTCGAGAGTGTGAAAAAGCGTCTGCCCTGGCTGATCGCATTGCTGTTCCTTGGGATGCTGGTGTCCTCGGTGGTGGGTGCCTTCGAGTCGGTGGTGGCTGTGCTGCCCGTTGTCATCTGCTTCCAGTCCATGGTGCTGGATATGGCCGGCAACGTTGGCACTCAGTCGCTGGCTGTCACCATCCGCGTTCTGGTGGATGAAAACCTGACCACAGCCAAGAAACTGCACCTGCTCTGGAAAGAGATGCGGGTGGGCCTTGTGAACGGTGCCCTGCTGGCTGTTATGGCGCTGGGCTTCCTGGGCTGCTATATCCACTTCTTCAAGTCCTATGCCTGGGGAGAGGCCTTCCTGCTCTCCGGCTGTGTCGGCACCTCGCTGGTCGTGGCTATGGTCATTTCCAGTATGGTGGGCACCGTCATCCCCATGCTGTTCCATAAGATCCACATCGACCCCGCTGTTGCATCCGGTCCGCTCATCACAACCATCAACGATCTGGTGGCTGTCGTGGTCTACTATGGCCTTGCACTGATCGTGCTCATCGATATGTTCCATCTGGGCTGATTTTTACAGAATAACGCAAGAAAGCCCCGGCTGATGCCGGGGCTTTCTGTGTATCACCGATTTTCGATCCAGTACCTCTGGGTCAGCATTCCGTCGGTGGGATCGTAAAGCTCGTCTTCCAGCACACCGCCGTTGGCCTGAATGGTCTTTGCGGAGGCGATGTTGTAGTGGTCGCAGCAAATGCGCACCTTGGAGATGCCGCGCTCCTTGGCTTTCTCGAGGGTCATGCGGAGCATCTGGCTGGCGTAGCCATTCTTCCGCTCCGAGGGGCGGACGCTGTAGCCGATGTGCCCGCCGTAAGCCAGCAGATAATCGTTGAGGTGGTGGCGGAGGTTGGTCATACCGACAAGATGTTCCTGCTCGTCCAGTGCCAGATACTGGGTGGCAGGTACGAGCCCGGCAGGAGTGGTGGCAGGGTCTTTCAGCTTCCGGATGTCGGCCAGCCACCGGTCAAAATCATCGTATCGGTCCAGCGCGGAGGTGCCATCCATCCGGGAGCTGATGGCCAGAAACTCTTTCCGGTAGGTCATGACCTGCTCCCGGTCGCTTTCCTCCGGTTCCCGCAGGTGGAGTTTCCGGGGCGGGGTGCGCCGGGCAGCAGCACGGAAGTCCGGGGCTTTCATCAGCCCGTGACGGTTGCAGTAAAAATAGAGAACACCGGCCCCGGCCAGACGGAACCGGCAGGCTGCGTCTCCCTCCGGGTAGAGCTTGACGAACTGCATCTTGTCGCCGGTCAGGCAGGCAATGAAAGAGATATAGTGGTCTTTGTTCATGGGGTGGTGGATGGTGACGAACAGCTCATCTTCCACCCGTTCCAGCGTTAGCTGATGGTGTTCGTCTGCATCCTCGGCCTCGGAGATGGCCAGCGGCGGCAGAGAGATGCCGCAGCAGCTCACGACGGCCTGACCGGTGGCGTGCAGTACGTTGCCGCACAGGGGGCAGACGTAGAGCTTGGAGCGCAGCAGGTTGGCGGAGCGGTTCCGGTTGATGACCGGTTCGCCCTGCATCAGCTCCAATACGCTGACGCCCAGAGCCGCCGCCAGCGGCTCCAGCAGGGAAATATCGGGCAGGCCGCGGCCTGTCTCCCACTTGGAGATGGCCTTTGCGCTGACGGCCAGCTTTTCGGCCAGCTCTGCCTGCGTCATGCGTTTTGCTTCCCGCAGCTGCCGGATGGCAGTGCCGGTGACGTAAGAATCCATAAAAACTCTCCTTTGTGATTGTTCCTCTCTGCCCAAAGGATACCATAACACAAAGCTCCACACAACCTACGCTGCGTGGAGCTTCATTTTTATTCGGATTTGTTTTTCTGCTGAGCGGATTCCAGTTCGTCCACGCGCTTTTGCAGGGCTTCTATCTTGTCATCCATCCGCCAGAGCGTCCAGACCACAAGGGCGATGCTCAAGCCTGCCGGGAACATCCACGCATAAAAATGGTGCTGGATGTCCAGAAAATAGGAGCCGCCAAAGAAGGTGAACAGGAACAGGAAAAGCAGCGTCGCTGCAAAAATGCCCAGAAAACGCTTCATGGGAGACCTCCGTTATTCTGCGGCTTCTTCCTCATCCTCGTCCAGTTCGATGCTGAACACGGCCTTTTTCAGCTTGCCGCAGCCCTGTGCCTTCAGGCCAGACTTGTAGGGCTCACCGGCCAGATAGAGGGCAAAGCGGCCCTCGCAGAGCATTCCGGCGATGCTGGTGCCAGCAGTGCCCACCGTCAGGTCCGCGGCTTCGTCGGTGGGCTTGGTGGGGGTCAGTTCGCCCAGCGATACCTCAAACAGCTCACTGCCCTCCAGGTCGGTCTCAAGGGTCAGGTGGCTGTCCCGGCGCTGGAACAGGGCCTTGTCTGAGGTCTGGGGCGTGACAGTGCTCACCGTCACCACAGCCTTGTCACCACTGATGCGGGTCTTGCCGGCGGGCAGGTTGTTGATGTCCCGGGCCATGACGAACTCGATGACAGTGTCGAGATTTTCACTCATGCCGAGGTAGTTGGGAAGATTGTTGAGGGTGTCGTAGATCATGGAAAAGTACCTCCGTGTCTGAGAAGCCGTTTTCATAAGCATTCACGCCGCCCGGACGGCCTTTTTGCTCCCATCCTGCGTTGCTGCGAAAAATCGCCTTGTCTGGAAGCAAAAATTTTCGTCGTTCGGCGCACTCTGCTTCCGAAAACAGCTTCTGAATTTTGTCTTTATCCTATCATAAGCCGGGCCGTTTGGCAACAAAAAGCTCCCGCCGGGGCAGACGGGAGCGGAAAACAGTTTATTCGGCGTCCTTCGGGTCGGTCATCAGCTCTTTGATGCTGGGCACGACGCCGCCCAGATTCTGCAGGTCAGAGGGGATGATGATCTTGGTGGCCTTGCCGTTGGC
>DCCL01000102.1:0-293 GCA_002313795.1 Faecalibacterium prausnitzii | reverse complement strand
ATGGCCTCGTTCAGCAGGCGGATGGCGTCGGCATTGGCCTTCTGCACTGCAAGGATGGCCTGAGCCTCGCCCTCGGCTTCCAGAATACGCTGCTGCTTGACTGCATCGGCCCGGAGGATGGCGGATTCCTTCTCGCCCTCGGCGGCGGTGATGGCAGCCTGCTTCTCACCGTCGGCTTTCAGGATGACGGCGCGCTTCTCGCGCTCTGCCTTCATCTGCTTTTCCATGGCTTCCTGGATCTCCCGGGGCGGGATGATGTTCTTCACTTCCACCCGGTTGACCTTGATGCCCCA
>DCCL01000156.1:1984-3758 GCA_002313795.1 Faecalibacterium prausnitzii | reverse complement strand
ACCAAAGGGCTCGTTGCCGTGTTCGACCGCCAGCTGAGAGAGACGGATTGCCGCCTGCATAAACTCTTCGTCCTGTGCGGTCTCGTGCTCATCCAGAGCCGATTCAATGTCTGCCGTAGTCACAAGGGCATCCCGCTGCAGATAGTGGATGGCCCGCAGCGAGGCTTCGCCGGCTTCCCTGCTGGAACCGGCCACCGCATCCGTGACGACCCGGATGTGATAATCGTTCTGGTGTGCATCCACAGCAGTGTAATGGATGCACACATCCGTCAGGCCGCCGATCATATACAGGGTGTCCACGTGCAGGCCCTTGAGCAGGATCTCAAGGTCGGTCGCAAAGAAAGCGCTGTACCGCCGTTTGGAAATCCGATACTCGCCCTCAATGGGATAGGTGAGCTTGGCGTAATCATTCTCCGGGCGGTCCTCAACACAGTGGATGCCCTCGGAGCCGTCCAGTTCCCGGCCAAAATCCACCATATCCGGGCGGTGGCACTCTTTGATCTGAATGACGGGCAGGCCCTTCTTGCGGAACACGTCCAGCACACGGCGGCCATTGCGGATGACGTCCCACCGGGGGCTGCCCGCATTGCTCTCATTCATTTCCATAAAGTCTTCCTGCTGAATATCGATCACCAACAGGGCACTGCTTTTTTCGATGTTCATTCTGGTTTCCTCCATAATTCTGTCTGATGTTCTCGGTCAAAATTACGGAGCACCCTAGTATCGGTCCATATTGACACCCAGTGCTGTTTCCATGCGGCAATCCTCCTTTCTGCCATCGTACACAGTCAGGGAGTCTTATCGACCGCACAGCACTTTGCCGGAAGGCCCGTTCTACCTGAAAACAGGTCAACTTACTCTCCGGGATAGTATAGCGTATTTTATTTCTGCCGTCAATCTGCCCACTATGCGCCAAATAGCCGCTCTTTATTTTTTCCGGTATTCCCGTGGTGTCATGCCGAAGTGTGCCTTGAACGCCCGGTTGAAATAGGATAAGTTTTCAAACCCGCACCGGGAAGCGATGGTCAACACAGTTCCGTCCGTGGTATGCAGCGCTTCGGCAGCAGCGTTCAGGCGGTATTCGTTCAAAAATGTGATGAAACTCTGCCCCGTCATCTGCCGGAACCACCGCATGAAGTGGCTGGCGCTGCAGGAGCAGACCCCGGCAGCATCCGCGACCCGGAGTTCTTCGGCATAGTGGGCAGAAAGCCATTGCAGAACCGTTTTCAGCCGCTGGGTATCAGCGGTCTCTGTGGGGAGCTGCTGCTTGCCCTGCGCGATAAGCAGGGCCAGAAAGCGCAGCAGCTCCCCTTTTACGACCAGCTCATAGCCGGGGCGTTTGGCGCGGTTGGCGTCTTCCACTTCCCGCAGACAAGCCGCGGCGGGAAGATAGCACAGATCATTCGGCGTCAGATGCCCGGTCAGCGCCAGACGCCCGCTTTGCAGCGGAAGGATATACTTTTCCGCGCACAGGTCTCCCGCGCCGCCCAGAAGTTCCAGTTCAAAGATGATGTTTTCATACTCCATGGACTGCCCCTCGGCCTGCCGCAGGGCATGAAGGGTGCCGGGCGTAAAAATAAAGATGTCCCCCATGCGGGCCGGGCAGGTCACAGCGCCCATCTGCACCAGTCCCGCACCCCGTTTGACAAAGACCAGCTCCATGCTGTCGTGCCAGTGGAGTGCCACCTGCGGGAAATCCCCCGGAATGGTGCAGGGGTAAAGGTTGAACGGGAACCGCACGGCTCCGTGCTGCTTTGTTTCCTGCAAAGAAGTC
>DCCL01000156.1:0-1948 GCA_002313795.1 Faecalibacterium prausnitzii | reverse complement strand
GATTCTGCATGCTCTCACCTCCTGATGATCGGATTGTACCACAATTTGCACCGATTCGGCAAGATTTTGATTGTTTTCTGTGGTATATCTTGTGACAGAGATGCCAAACCTGCTTTCCGTATCAAAGGAGGATTCGTTTATGAACTTCACCAAAACGTTACAGAATCTCACCGGCAGGCCACTGGCCGACTGCACGAATCAGGAATTGTACCTTGCTCTGCTGGAAGTCGTCCGGCAGAAGAGCGCAGACCGGGTGCCGCCTGTCACCGGCCGCAAGCTGTATTATATCAGCGCTGAGTTCCTCATCGGCAAGCTGCTGTCCAACAACCTCATCAATCTGGGGCTGTACGATGAAGCCCGGGATGCTTTGGCTGCTGCGGGCAAGAGCCTGTCCGACATCGAAGAGGTGGAGCCGGAGCCTTCTCTGGGCAACGGCGGTCTGGGCCGTCTGGCCGCCTGCTTCCTGGATTCGCTAGCGACCCTGAACCTGCCCGGCGACGGCGTGGGCCTGCGGTATCACTTCGGCCTGTTCCACCAGTCCTTTGAAAACGGCGTGCAGAACGAAAAGCCGGACCCGTGGCTGACTGCCCACAGCTGGGCGGAAAAGACCGATGTCACCTACCCGGTGGAGCTGGCCGGCAAGGAATACACCGCCCGCCTGTACAAACTGGCCGTCACCGGCTACGAGGGCCGCACCAACACCCTGAACCTGTTCGACCTCGACACCATCGATGAGAGCATCGTCCACGACGGCATCACCTTTGACAAGACTGCCATCGATAAGAACCTGACCCTGTTCCTCTACCCGGATGACTCCGACGAGGCAGGCCGCCGCCTGCGGGTGTACCAGCAGTACCTGATGGTCTCCGCCGGTGCTCAGCTGATCCTTGCTGAGTGCGCCGCCCGCGGCTGCAACTACCACGATCTGTCCGACTATGCCGCCATCCAGATCAACGACACCCATCCCAGCATGGTCATCCCGGAGCTCATCCGTCTGCTGGGCAAAAAGGGCATTGAGTTTGAGGAAGCCGTGGACATCGTCACCAGGACCTGTGCCTACACCAACCACACCATTCTGGCCGAAGCGCTGGAAAAGTGGCCCCGCGCCTATCTGGATGCCGTTGTACCGCAGCTGATGCCCATCATCGAAAAGCTGGACAAACTGGCCCGCACCCGCACCAAGGACGAGAGCCTTGCCATCATCGACAAGGACGACCGTGTGCACATGGCCCACATGGACATCCACTTCACTCACTCCACCAACGGCGTGGCAGCACTGCACACCGAGATCCTGAAAAACTCCGAGCTGCACGGCTTCTATGAGCTGTACCCGGAAAAGTTCAACAACAAGACCAACGGCATCACCTTCCGCCGCTGGCTGCTGGAGTGCGACCCCCGCCTGACCGCCGAGCTGGAAAAGCGCATCGGCTCCGGCTTCCGCAAGGATGCCGCCGAGCTGGAAAAGCTGCTGGCTTTTGCGGATGACGAGACCGTGCTCAACGAGCTGACCGCCGTGAAGAAGGCCAACAAGGAAGCCCTTGCCGACTGGCTGCTGCGCACCCAGAACGTGAAGGTGAACACTGCGGCCATGTTCGACATCCAGTCCAAGCGCCTGCACGAGTACAAGCGCCAGCAGCTGAACCTGCTGTACCTCATACACCAGTATTACGAGATCAAGGCAGGCCACCTGCCCGCCGTGCCGCTGGTGAGCATCTTCGGTGCCAAAGCTGCCCCGGCCTACACCATTGCAAAGGACATCATTCACGCCCTGCTGACCCTCTCGAAGGTCATTGCTGCCGACCCGGAAGTGTCCAAGTGGCTGCAGGTGGTGTTCGTGGAAAACTACAACGTCACCGCCGCCGAGAAACTCATCCCGGCCTGCGACCTGTCCGAGCAGATCAGCCTTGCCTCCAAGGAGGCCTCCGGCACCGGCAACATGAAGTTCATG
>DCCL01000110.1 GCA_002313795.1 Faecalibacterium prausnitzii | reverse complement strand
GACACCGAGTTCACCGGCGGTGCAATGATCACCCTGAGCTACAACAACAGCTTTGATCTGTCGGCTGTGCAGAAGACCGCCTCTGAGGCACTGGGCAGCAATGGACTGACCCTGCAGACCGGTGAGAATGTAGCAACAGGGGAGCAGACCCTCAAGATCTCCATGCCCGGCACCGAGACCGTCACCACCGATGAGGTGCAGACGCTGCTGGATTCTCTGAACGAGAACTACCCGGACAACTCTTTCGCACAGCTCTCTCTGAGCAACGTCAGTGCCGCCATGGGCACCAAGTTCCTCCAGAAGAGTCTGGTGGCCGTGGTGTTTGCGCTGGTGCTCATCCTCGCTTACATCGCTTACCGCTTTAAGAAGATCGGTGGCCTGACCGGCGGCATGATGGCTGTGCTGGCCCTGCTCAACGACCTGATGGTGGTGTTTGGCACCTTTGTACTGCTCCGCACCCCGCTGGATGGCAACTTCATCGCTGCCATGTTGACCATCCTCGGCTACTCCATCAACGATACCGTCGTTGTCTACGATCGTATCCGTGAGAACCGCGGCCTGATGGGCAAGAAGACCAGTTTTGAAGAGCTTGTCAATCACTCGGTCAACCAGTCGGCCCGCCGCACCATCGTGACCACCGTCACTACGGTCATGGCGCTGGGTGTGATGTGTGTCATCTCCAAGCTCTATGGTCTGGACAGCATCTTCACCTTCGCGTTCCCCCTGATGATGGGTATGCTCAGCGGTGTGTACACCTCGCTGTGTGTCTCCACCTCCGCATGGGTGGTATGGAGCGAGCGCAAGGGTGCAAAGAAGACCAACTGATGCCCTGCATCCCGGACGTAAATTGTCCTATTTTCAGGAGGAACCATTATGAAATGCCCCTATTGCGGCGCTGAGGAGTCCAAAGTCATCGATTCCCGCCCTACCGAAGACAGCGAGCGTATCCGCCGCCGCCGGGAGTGCCTGCACTGCCATATGCGGTTCACCACCTATGAGGTCGTGGAGACAGTGCCCCTCATCGTCATAAAAAAGGACAGCTCCCGGGAGCCCTTTGACCGGCAGAAGCTGTTGAATGCCATGCTTCGCGCCTGTGCAAAGCGTCCGGTGAGCTACGAAGCGCTGGAACGTGCGGTCAGCAGCATCGAACAGACCCTCATGAGCACCTATGACCGCGAAGTGACCAGTGTGCGCATCGGGGAGCTGACTATGCAGGAGCTGAAAAAAATCGATGAAGTGGCTTATGTCCGGTTTGCCTCGGTCTATCAGCAGTTTGCGGATGTTGAGAGTTTCTTCAACGAGCTGAAAAAGCTGATGGGCGACCGCAAAAAG
This sequence comes from Faecalibacterium prausnitzii, assembly GCA_002313795.1. GTDB lineage: Bacteria > Bacillota > Clostridia > Oscillospirales > Ruminococcaceae > Faecalibacterium > Faecalibacterium prausnitzii_L. Next base: position 2,040 of record DCCL01000110.1, on the reverse strand, counting down.
TAAGCTGCATCATAAAAGCATCGAACCATAGAAAATACCCGTTCTCTGCCGCAGGGCAGGGGACGGGTATTTTCTATGCAGCTGTCCGCAACGGGCGAAATGGCAAATCGCAGAAATACTCCCGTGTGTGTTACGCTGAATAGAAACTGAAAATAAAGAGAGCAGAAGAGGCGATAAAACAGGAGATTTTTCGGGAATAAATCGTGCGTGCCAAATCATGCAGACACAGATGAGAAGACAGGGCGGAGTAAGATGAGTCAGGATAAACAGAAATACGAAGAGCAGTTATCCTGCGTTTTGGCTCAAGCGAGACCTAATCATCGGTATTAAAATCGTCAGATGGGTTCGGATAAACAGAGGATAAGGGCAAAATGCGGAAAAGCTGCCCGGTTTCATCTCTGACACACAAAGAGAAAACCGAAATAAAATATATCGATAATAAGAGATAAATTCTAATTACTCATCGATAGAAATACTCTTTATGGTATTTTATTTTGAATGTCCTTAAACTGAATATTTTCGCATAACTTATATTACACGAAATATAGATAAGAAAACACAAAATAATTAGATGAATCTTCGGGACAACCACTCCATAGTTTCTATCTGCACCTCAGCCCGGCGCAGTTCTCCGAAGGCTTCCTCCGGAGCGTTCTGTTCCAGATGACCGTCGGCGGCACGAAGAGCAGCTTCCAGTTCGGTGAAATCCTGTGTCCGGAGCAGATGGTTCATTCCTTCCCGCATCTTGTCGCAGAGGGAAGCGCCCTCGGCCAGGGCCTGCCGCGCAGAGGAGTAGTCCTCGTCCCGGATGGCTTCCATGGCGTCGTCGATGTCGTCCGAGATGTCTTCGGCAAATCGCTGCACCCGATAGCTGCTGTAAAAGGCGACGGCCAGCAGGACGGCCACGATGCAGAGACAAGCATAAATTCGTTTCATTTCCGCACCTCACTATAAGCCGGCCGAATGCCGGCTCTCTTTTTTCAGCAGGAAATAATCTTCCGTTTCATTTCCGACAAGGAGCAGGATCTCCGAGGGCAGGATGGTGTTGGCCTGTGCGGTCCGTTCCAGCCATGCCTGGTCTTTTCCGCACCAGCGCAGATTTTCGCCCAGCACCTGCCCGTCCAGCACGAAAGGGATCGTGGCGTGGCTGTGCGCTACCTTCAGCTGCAGATCCCTGAGGGTGGCCGCTTCTTTTTCCGGGCGCAGGGCGGCGGAGAGACTGCCGTTGGTCTCTACCACCGCGTAAGAAACATCCCGGGGGTCGAAGATATTTTTTCCCCGCAGAGCCTCCATCAGGTCGGCGGTGGTCAGGCGCAGGGTGCGCAGAGCATCCTGGTCGATCTGCCCGTCCAGTATCACTGTTTTGGGCCGTCCCGACATGAAGTTGAAAAACTTCTGGCTCCGGAAACTCAGTGCTGAACCCAGAAGTTCCAGCGCAGCAATGAGAAAAAGAGGAATGAGGCTGGCCGTTACCGGCACTTCTTCCGACTCGATGGAGATGGACGCCAGATTGGAGATAAGGATGGTGGAGACCAGCTCTTCGGGCTGCAATTCGCCCAGCTGTCGTTTGCCCATCAGCCGCATGGCAAACAGGACGCAGAGATAGATGAGCAGGGTGCGGAAAATCAGAAGCTTCACGGAAAAGCCCTCCTTATGGGTACTGAATAAGCGCTGCCTCTCGGGGAATACTGGCAGGCAAAGGGGGAATACCCATGCAGCAGCTTTCCTCATCGCTGGACGCGAATCTGGCGGCGCTCGATGCTAGGTTTGGCGCTTCGGCAGACTTTTATGCCAAGCGCATTGAGCTTTACCACTGCCCGGGGGCAATCGTTCTGTTCGATAATATGGCCAGTCTGGAATCACTCTGGGAGCTTTTGCTGGATGCCGCCAGCCGCCGCACGCCGGATATGATACCGGAACCCGCCCACAGCGGTACGCAGGTGTATGAGTTGCTGATGCACCACTCCGACCTGCCCGCTGAGAGCGACCCCGCCCAAAATATGGACGACCTGATCCGCCGTCTGACTGCGGGCATGGCGG
>DCCL01000091.1 GCA_002313795.1 Faecalibacterium prausnitzii | reverse complement strand
TCGTTTTGTCCTTAATCGGGCACATGAGTTCGAATCCCACCATCTCCACCAGAGCTTCAGCGTAACAAAAGACGCTGGAGCTTTTCTTTTTTTGCGGACTTCTTCCCCAAACTTCCTCTTTACAAATCCGGGCGGAATCGTTACAATCAAAGCAGTTTATAATTGCGTGCAAGGCACGGCCGTTGCGGCGTGCCGGATGATACAGGAGGTCGTCGTCATGAAACTTTCCCGTCGTTCCGTCCTTCGCGTTTCCGGGCTCACGGCTGCCCTGCTGGCATTGAGCGGCTGCAGCCGCCTTGGCAATGCTGCAGTGGGCAGCGGTATCCCCCAGTGGGTGCAGAAGCTTCTGGGGGTGTCGTCGTCCTCCAGTGCCGCCAGCTCGGAGGCAGCAGCCTCCTCTGCGCTGGTCGTCACGCCGCTGCCGGAGGGCGAACAGCTGGATCCCGGTTTTGGCGTGATGCCGGCTTATGACGCAGACCCGCTCACCGGCGAGGAAAAACGCAGCAATGGCCGCATCGTGGGCGTGATGGTCAACAACATCTCCAACTCGGAGCGTCAGAATGCCCGCCCGCAGCGCGGCCTTTCTTCGGCGGATCTCCTGATTGAGAGCAAGGTGGAGGGAGGGATTTCCCGCCTGTGCGCGGTCTACCACGATGCAGATTCCATCCCGGAGGTCGGCCCCATCCGTTCTGGCCGCGACCAGTTCCTGCAGCTGCTCATGCCGTGGCAGGCGCTGTATTACCATGACGGCGAAAGTGCCCCCTGCACCAAATTCATCAGCGTGTACAACTACTCCGGCCTGAACATTGGCGGCAAGAGCTATTTCAATACGCCGACGCACCCGCATGTGGCGCACCGCGACAGCCGCGGACGCAATGTGGCTTATGAACACACCGAGTTTACCTCCGGCAAGGAGATCCGGCAGGCGGCAGCCAACGCGGGCATCGGCCTGACCTATCCGTATGAGGACACCTTCTTCCATTTTGCAGATTACCGCACCGGGGCCGAGAACACCATGCGCGGGGCTGCCTCGGGCCGCAAGATCAGCATCACCCATTCGGACAGCTACAAGACATCCTTTACGTACAACCTGCTGAGCCATACTTATAAGATGCAGATGTACAGCCGCGCCGCACAGGCCTATGAGAACACGGTGGACGAGCTGAACGGCCAGCAGCTGGCCTTTGCCAATGTACTGGTCTGCTTTGCAGACATTGCCCCTTACCCCGGCGATTCCGGTGACGTGCAGCAGGTCAACTATGTGAACGGCGGCGAAGCCTATTACTTCAGCCGCGGCGGCGTGGAGGTCGGCACCTGGCAGAAAGCTTCTCCGGAACATCCGCTCAAGGTCTATGACAAGAACGGCAGCGAGATGGTCTTCAACCGCGGCAAGACCTATCTGGCCGTTGTGGACAATGACGAGTGGTCAAATTTCAGCTATCAGTAAACGAGGAAACGACATGAAACGCATCTGGATCCGGGCGGTCTGTGCAGCAGTGCTGTGTGCAGTGCTGCTCACCGGCTGCTCGCTGCCCGGCGGCAGCCTGGCGGAAAGCTCTTCGGCAGCAGACCCGCTCACCGGGCAGGAGCTGCTGTACCCTGGCGAGCGCCCGACGGCGGTGGTCATTGACAACACACCGGGTGTGACCCAGTGGGGCATCGGCAGCGCATCGGTCGTGCTGGAAGCACAGACCGAGAGCCAGGCGCAGACCAGTCTGTGCCTGGTATACCCTGCAGTCACGGCAACGCCAATGGTGGGCCCGGTGGCACCGGGGCAGGATGTTTACTGGCGGGTGCTGTCCGGGCAGCAGGTGCTGCCGGTGCAGCGGGGCTGCAGCCTGTATACCCGCCGCTACCTGGAATACTTCGGCCTGCGGGCCGTGGATGCGCTGGAGGTGGGCCGCAACGCCTTTTTCAGCGGCGGCAATGAGTGGAGCAATGCTCCGCTCTGGTGCACCAGCGGCACGGCTCTGAGCAAAGTCCTGAGCAGCCTCACCCTGGATACCGCTCTGGTGCCGGAAGGTGCTGCATCGGCTGCAGCAGATACGGAAAGCACGGTTCTGGCTGTGCCCCCACTGCTGCCACAGAAAACCAACACCCGGGTGCCGGATGCAACGGCAGCTGATGCTGAGCAGGTGCGGGTGCAGTTCGGCACGGAAAGTGCGACCGGCTTTGAATACGCAGCGGATGCGGGTACCTACCGGATGCTCCATGCAGACGGTACGCCCCAGCTGGATGCCAACACCGGCACGCAGGCGGAGTTTGACAATCTGCTGATTTTGTACTGTACCAGCAGCCTGCGGGATGACGACTACACGCTGGACTACGACCTGACCATGGGCGGCGGGGTCTGGCTCAATGGCGGGCATCTGTGGAATCTGACCTGGACTCAGGGCAGCAACAGCACCTTTGCATTGTACGATACGGACGGCCGTCCGCTGACGATGGAGAGCGGGCGCACCTATCTGGCAATCGTGTCCAGCCTGACCGGGCAGGAACTCACGGTGACCAATGCCGCCGGGGAAAATCTGCTGGCCCAGACGGAATCCTGAAGCTTCGGAAAACGAAAAAATCCCAGTGCATCAGGCACTGGGATTTTTGTTTGCAGTTCAGATCACAGGTCCACGACACTGCCGACCTCTGCGGGAGAGGTGGGAACAGAGCCGAGATCCACGGCATCTTCGCCGCGGTGCACCACAAAGGGCACGGCACGCCCGGAAGCAAAGGCGGGCTGATAGGTCAGCTCCAGCGTCTGCCAGGTTTCCGGCACCTTGCAGAAGCAGTGCAGCAGTGCGCCGCGCCCGGCGGCCAGATTCAGCGTAAAGGCCGAGGCATCTGCGGCGTTCTCGCTGTAAAGCGGGGCCGCAAAGCTGCCGCACGGCACCGGGGTGCCGTCGCAGACGGCGGAAAGACCGCTGCCCAGACTGTAGAGCTCAGCGCGGGTATGCACCTCGCGGCTCTGCAGGTAGCTGGCACCCACAGGCAGCGTGCTGGGCGAAAGATTTTCGACCGAGAGGTACACCAGTACGCTGCCCAGTTCCTGTGCCGGGGCATAGCCCAGCAGCTCCACGGCTGCTTTGCCGTCCAGCAGGGCGGGTTCGCCGGCAAAGCAGGGCTGCTGCGCGCCGGCGGAAACGCCAGTGAGCAGAGCGGCCGCCAGGCTGACCGCACCAGAGCCGGCGCATTTCAGGAATGACCGGCGGGAAAGGGATTGCGACATGAGGGGTGCCTCCTTGCTGCGAAAAAATAAGATCGTTCCTTATAACAATAAAGGATGAACACGCTTCTGTCAAGGGAAGAAGGCGGATTGTAACCGGAATCTTACGCGTTCTTATTCAAACGCCTCATTTTCCTCTGTCTCGGCCTGGCCGCGCAGGGTATCTGCATAGCCGAAAGGCACGATGTCAATGGCCTCCACCAGACGGTCCCGCATCCACAGCTGGACGTCGGTCTGCACGGTGTAGCCGCAGCCCGGGTCTGCCAT
>DCCL01000155.1:2991-3156 GCA_002313795.1 Faecalibacterium prausnitzii | reverse complement strand
CCGTCGTTCTCCCGGCGGCACTCATACACGAACTCGTCGGTATCTTTGTGTTCATCCAGGCGGTCAAAGCATTCGTCCAGCGGAAGGTCTGTGCGGAACTCGGACAGGCCGGAAGGGCCGTATTGGCTGCGGCGGCCGTTCTCCCGCCGGGAGAGCAGAAAAACG
>DCCL01000155.1:0-2962 GCA_002313795.1 Faecalibacterium prausnitzii | reverse complement strand
ATGGAATTCATGTCATACCTCCGGGAAGAGTTTTCCTTATTGTAACACAACACGCATCTTTTTGTGCTATAATATTTTTAATTCTTTAAAAATTTTGTCAGGAGCCTGCATCCATGCGGGCGGGAGGAACACAATGAAGCTCAAATTTACACGCAAGACCTGGTACTTTTTCCTGCTGGCTGCGGCTGCGGCATCCATGCTGGGCGGCTTTGCCGTTCTGGGCGGCATGGATTTTTCGGGGCTGGAGCTGATCGTGTTCTGCATCACCGGCATTGCGGTGCTGTTTCTCGCAGCACAGAAGGGTGCCCCGGCAAAGGATAAGCGGAACTATACCCTCGTGTTCGTGCTGCTGATGCTCAGCAAACTGGCGGCAGGCGGCTGGGCGGGCGATTTGTGCTCGGCACTGGTGTGGCCTGCACTGCTGGGTATTGAGTACAGCCATGGCAAGCCTATCCAGCGCCCGCTGCAGCTGGTGTGCATCTCCGAGGCTCTGCGCCTGCTGTTCTGGCTGCTGACGAAGTATGCGGGCATGAGTGCCCTTGCATTCTGGACGAACATCATGTTCGTGCTGCTGGCCTGCGCCCGCGGCTGGGCGGCGCTGACCCTCTATAAGACGCAGGAGGAGACCCTTTGACCCGGCGGCACCGGTCAAAAGCAAAGGACGTACATAAATTTGGGCGAAGAGCGTTTCTGCTGGGGGCGGGCGCTGTCTGTGCGGGTGCTGCACTGTGGCTGCATCACGGCAGGCAGGCCGAAGAGCTCCCGGAGCAGCCCGCAGCTCCAAACCCGGCACTGCCTGCGGTCGAGTGGCGCGCCGTGTGGGTGAGCTATCTGGAATGGGCGGCGATGGATTTTTCATCGGCGGATGCCTTCCGCGCCGGTTGCGCCCAAATGCTGGACAACTGCGCGGGGCTTGGGCTGAACACGGTGCTGGCGCAGGTGCGGCCTTTCGGCGATGCACTTTACAAGAGCAGCCTGTTCCCGTGGAGTCATCTGTGCACTGGCACGCAGGGGGAAGACCCGGGGTTTGACCCGCTGGATATCCTGCTGCAGGAAGCCCACGGGCGGGGCCTGAGCGTGGAGGCATGGCTCAACCCTTATCGTCTGCGGTCATCTGCGACCATGCCGCCGAATCTGGCCGAAAACAATCTCATCAACACGCACCCGGAGTGGGTCTGTGCGGTGGGCGAGGGGCTCTACCTGAACCCGGCCCAGCCGGAAGCGGCGGCCCATGTGGTGCAGGGTGTGGCAGAACTGGTGGAACAGTATGCCATTGACGGCATTCATTTTGACGATTATTTTTATCCTGCCACCGATGAAAGTGTGGACGCGGCCCAGTTCGCGGCCAGCGGCGCGGGGGACCTTGCCGCGTGGCGGCGGGAAAATGTGACCGCGCTGGTCAAGGCCGTGCACGATGCGGTCAAGGCCAAGGATCCTACCCTGCGGTTCGGCATCAGCCCGCAGGGCAACCCGGATAATGACCGGGACCAGCAGTACAGCGATGTAACGGCTGGGCTGGCGGCAGAGGGCGGGGATGCTGTGGTGGACTACCTCTGCCCGCAGGTCTACTGGGGCTACGGTTATACGCTGCAGTCCGGCAGCACCCGCTTTGCGTTTGAGAACATCGTGCCGGCATGGATGGATTATCCGCGGGCCGCGGGCGTGGCTCTGTACTTCGGGCTGGGGGCGTACCGTATCGGTGTGGGCGACGGCGGCGCAAATGCGGACAGCGTGAGCCAGTGGAGCACCGGCCGCGCGCTGGCCCGGCAGGTGGAAGACCTGCGCGGGCAGGGGGGCGGCGGCTGGGCATTGTACCGCTATGGTTCGCTGTTCGGCGCGGCGCAGCCGGAGCTGGCGGAGGCAGAGTGTGCAGCCCTGCAGGCCGCCAATGGCAAAGGAATGTGAAAGAACGCAGAAATCGGCGCAAAGCCGCCGGAACCTGCGGGCATTCTCTTGTACCATACAGAAAAATGCGGTATACTACTATAATAGGTTTGCCCTGCAATGGACAGGCTTTGAAACCGGAAAACAAAACTTTGACGGGTTGAGGAAACATCCATGAAAACGAAAAAACGCATTCTTGCTGTGCTGCTGGCAGCCATGCTGCTGATGCTCAGCCTGACCGGCTGTAAGGAAACGCTGAAAAGCGTGGCGCACAAGGTCCTGGGCACCTCCGACGAGGTGCAGGAAGAGGATACCACCCGCTGGGCGGACCTGACCAGCGACCAGCTCATTCTGGAGGGCATCGCAGATGCCTCTGCCAAGTTTGACAGCGCCATGGTCAACGGCAACCTGTATGCGGTGTTCAACGGCATCTGGAGCCGACAGACCAGCTATTTTGCTGCACCCAACGGCAGCATCAGCATTCTGGCCTGCGGCTCTGCCGAGGGCACGCAGAAATTCAAGGTGGCCCTGTGGCAGAAGGTGGACGGCGGCCTGCAGTATGTGCCGGACAGCACCTATTATATCAAGACCGACGGCCAGGATTACCGCTGCACCATCTCCGGGCTGGACCCGGCAGGCATCTACCGGCTGACCATCTCCTATGATTCCAGCCGCTACTACCTGTACGGTCTGCTGAAGGTGGAGGGCGTTGGTTGATGAAGACCCAGACCAAAAACTCGCTGCTGCTGCTGATCTGCTCCTTTATCTGGGGCACAGCCTTTGTGGCCCAGAGCACAGGCTCCGGCATGGGGGCATATTCCTTCCTGGCCGGGCGCAGCTGGCTGGCCGTGCTGGTGCTGCTTCCCACGGTGATGGTGTTTGACGCCATCCGCAGCAAAAACGGCAGCGACGAACGGCCCAAAACTCCGGAAGAAAAAAAGAAGCTGCTGGCAGCAGGTCTGGTGTGCGGCACTTTTCTGTTTGCGGCATCGGCAGCTCAGCAGATCGGTATTACCCTCAACCCGTCCACGGCCAAGGCCGGTTTCCTGACTGCTATGTATGTGGTGCTGGTGCCGGT
>DCCL01000271.1 GCA_002313795.1 Faecalibacterium prausnitzii | reverse complement strand
CGCAGTCGGCGTATCGGCAAAACCGCGTCCGGTAGAGGGCAGCTATATGCCCTGTTTTCTGGCGGGAGTCAGTGCCGCGCAGGCATTCGCTCTGGCCAGAGGCATCCCTCTCATCCGCACGACCCATCAGCAGGGCCATGCAGCCGCAGCGCTGTTTGCGGCAAAAGGGGAAGAGCTGTTCCGGGAAAAGACACTGTTGTTCCACATCTCGGGCGGCACCACCGACCTTCTCCTCTGCGATGAAGTGAAACACATTGAAACGCTGGGAATGAGCTCTGACCTTTATGCAGGACAGGCTGTGGATCGCGTCGGCGTGAAGCTGGGCTTTCGCTTTCCGGCTGGTGTGGAAGTATCCCGTCTGGCGGCAGAGTGTGATGAGCCCATCAAACCGAAATCTAGCGTCCGTGGCATGGAATGCAGCCTTTCCGGGCTGGAAAATCAGTGCAACGCCCTGCTGGACACAGGTAAGAGCCCGGCTTATGTCTGTAAATACTGCCTGCTCTGCGTAGCCGATACCGTCGTCAAGATGACAAAAGCTGCCCAGAAGGAATATCCGGGACTGCCCGTTGTCTGTGCGGGCGGTGTCATGAGCAGCGATATCATCCGTAAGTGGGTGCAGCAGCGCCTTCCGCAGGTATATTTTGTGCCAGGGCAGTATTCCAGCGATAATGCAATCGGAGTATCCATCCTTGCGGCACGGGAGGCTGGATTATGGCTGAAGTGATCTCAGTCTCTGCTCTGAACCAGTATGTGAAGACCCTGCTGGACGCCAATGACGAGTTGTTTGACCTGGCACTGCGGGGCGAAGTTGCAAACTTTGTACAGAATGCCCGCAGCGGCCACTGCTATTTTTCCCTCCGGGATGCCAACACCAGCGTCAAGGCGGTCATGTTCCGCTCAGATGCACGGCGGCTTGGGTTCCGTCCGGAAGAGGGCATGAAGGTCATCGTTCGCTGCCGCGCCACTCTGTATGAGCGGGACGGTGCGTTTCAGGTCTATGTGAACGATATGTTCCCGGACGGCATCGGCGCGGCGCAGCTGGCATTGGAGCAGCTGAAAGCAAAACTGGAAAAAGAGGGCCTTTTTGACCCTGAACACAAAAAGCCGCTGCCCGCCTATCCTCAGTGCATCGGTGTCATCACCAGCAAGACCGGTGCAGCATTGCAGGATATCCGAAATGTCATTGGACGGCGCTGGCCTGCAGCAAAACTGCTGCTCTGTCCGGTCAATGTGCAGGGGTTTGAGGCAGCAAAGCAGGTAGCAGGTGCCATCCGGACGCTGGATAAAAGCGGCAGGGTGGATGAGATCATTGTAGCCCGGGGAGGCGGAAGCCGGGAAGATCTGTGGGTGTTCAACGCAGAGGTCATCGCCCGGGCAGCCTACAGCTGCAAAGTTCCCATCATCAGTGCGATCGGCCATGAGATCGATTTTACCATTCTGGATTTTGTGGCCGACTGCCGTGCACCGACTCCGTCTGCGGCAGCAGAGCTGGCGGTCCCTGACCGTGCAGAGCTGTTGCAAAAATTAACGCAGGCAGAGCAACGCTGTCAGGCTGCGATGCAGGGGCATCTTGCGGAAGCATCTGCCCGAATAGCGGCAGCAGAACAGCAGCTTTCCTATGACATGACCCGCCGCACTCTGACCAGAGGTCAGACGGCATTGGATTCGCAGCAGGAGAAAATTGCCGCTGCTCTGAAGAATCATCTCCAGCGAAGCCAGACCCAGCTGAATCACATGGCTGCGCTGGCCGACTCGCTGAGCCCTTACCGTGTCCTGGCCCGAGGCTATGCGATGGTCTATGACGGCAGAGGAAAACTGAGCAGTGCGGATGGATTGACGACCGGAGAACGTATCATCCTGCGGGGCAGTACGCATACCGCAGAGTGCACCGTCTCGTCTGTGGAGGAACTGAATGAGAGCACCCAAAAGCTTTGAGGACGGCATGACCCGTCTGGAAACCATCCTGAGCCAGATGCAGAGCGAGGAGACTACCCTTTCGGAGTCGGTCAAACTCTATGCGGAAGCGGCTTCGCTGATGGAATACTGCCATGCGGCGCTGGAAAAAGCATCTCTTCAAATCGAAGAGATTGATGCATCGCGCAGCAAAGAAGCAGAAAATAAGACAGAAGAATAACAGCTTGCAGGGAGGAACCATTATGGAGAGCGCAGAATATAAAAAGCAGTATGACGAATATCTGGCCCGGGCCGAGCAGGCACTGAACCGGGCATGTGAGAGCTATCTGCCCGAGACATCCGAAGTCTGCCGCGCGGCCCGTTATAGTCTGATGGGCGGGGGCAAGCGCATTCGTGCTGTGCTGGTGCTGGCTGTGTGTGATATGCTCCACGGCAATGCTGAGGCGGCAGAACAGTTTGCAGCTGCAGTGGAGATGCTGCACTGCTATTCGCTCATCCATGATGACCTGCCCTGCATGGACAATGACGATATGCGCCGCGGCAAACCCTCCTGCCATAAGGCGTTTGGCGAAGCTACGGCCATGCTGGCAGGCGACGTGCTTCTGACAGAGGCATTCGAAGCTGTTGCCGGTGCTCCTGCCCCGGCATCGGTTTGTGTCCGCGCAGCACAGGCTCTTGGCCTGGGAGCCGGAAGCCGGGGCATGGTGTACGGGCAGGAACTGGATCTGAAATATGAGGCACTTGCTGCAACCGAAGAGCAGCTCCGGCTCATTCACCGCCACAAGACGGGCGCACTCATCAACGCTGCTGTCCAGATGGGCGGCGCAGCCGCACAGGCAGATGAGGCACAGCATAAGGCACTGGAAGCCTATGCATACGGCATCGGCCTTGTGTTCCAGATCGTGGACGATGTGCTGGATGTGACCAGCACGCCGGAGCAGCTTGGCAAGCCCATCGGCAGTGACAGTGAAAACGGAAAGACGACCTTTGTTACGCTGTACGGAACGGACGGTGCAATGGAGCTTGCCCGGAACCTGAACAAAGAGACTTGCCGCGCTCTGCGGGAACACTTCGGTGACCGGGCTGAATTCCTGGAGCAGCTGGCACAGCAGCTTCTGGTACGTAAAAACTGAGCCCCTGCGGAACTTTGAAACAAAAATAAAGGTGGAAAAAGAATGCAGATTCTTCGAGATATTTTGTCGTTCAATCAGATCCTGACGGTGTCGCTGCTGAGCTGGTTTGTTGCACAGGTGCTCAAAACCATCATCAACTTCATCCTGCTGGGCAAGTTCCAGCTGGAGCGCATGTGGGGTGATGGCGGCATGCCCAGTGCGCACAGTGCAACCGTGTGCGCACTGACCATTGCAACTGCCCGTGCGGAGGGCGTTAACTCGGCCATTTTTGCGGTGGCATGTGTGGTAGCCATCATCACGATGCATGATGCCATGGGCGTCCGCCATGAAACGGGCGAGCAGGCCAAAGTGCTGAACCAGATCATTGACCAGTGGTTGGAAATGAGCGAGAAAAACTCGCCCTTCCTGCAGAACATTCATCTGAAGGAAATGGTTGGTCACACCCCGCTTCAGGTCGTGGCGGGCGTTCTGGTGGGCGCAGCTGTGGGCTTTTTGTACCCAATGGCCCTCTAAGCTGCGGCAAGGCAGATTTTTGATCCAAACAGGAAAAAGGATGTGTGGTTATGGAATCGCTGCTGGATAAGATCCATCAGCCCAGTGATGTGAAAAAGCTGACAGATCAGCAGGTGGAACAGCTGTGTGCGGAGATCCGGCAGTTCCTGCTGGAAAGCATCTCAAAAACAGGCGGTCATCTGGCTTCTAATCTGGGGGCGGTTGAACTGACGGTGGCATTGCACCGTGTGCTGGAAACGCCCACAGATAAGATCGTATTTGATGTTGGGCACCAGTGTTACACGCACAAACTGCTGACCGGGCGCAAGGCAGGCTTTGAAAAACTGCGTCAGCTGGACGGCATTTCGGGCTTCCCCAATTGGAATGAAAGTGTGCATGACGCATTCATTGCGGGCCACGGCAACACGGCATTGTCGCTTGCCATCGGCATGGCATGTGCCAAGAAGATCCGTGGGGAACCGGGCGTTGTGGCGGCAGTCATCGGCGATG
>DCCL01000194.1 GCA_002313795.1 Faecalibacterium prausnitzii | reverse complement strand
TTTGTCTCAGCGCTTGGCGCTCAAGTATAATACCATATCCCCCGCCTCCTGTCAACACTTTTTTCCAAGTTTTTTGTGATTTTTTCAGTTTCTTTGCTTTTCAGCCTTTCTCACTCCCCTTTTATATCCTCTCTATAATATCTCTGCCCATTTATCTCCTTATATATAAAATAAAAAAACAGGTGCATTCAGAGTCATGCTCCAAACGCACCTGTTCCCTATCTCTTATCTCAGAAATAACACTTGATTTGGAACCGGTCGCCGCTGTCCTGTTTTTTCTCCACCACGATATGCTCATGGTTAAAGTCAAAATGCACCGGTGTGCACAACTCCGTATTCCGGGTCAGCCGCAGCAGCTCCTGCACCCGCTTTTTCTCTTCCGGCACATAGAACAGATAGCTCACACCCTCTTTTTTCGCGCGGCCAGTGCGGCCAATACGGTGAGTGTAATGCTCATTGTCCCCGGGAACATCATAATTGATGACTGCATCCACATCCGAGACATCGATACCGCGGGCGGCTACATCCGTCGCCACCAGCACATTCAGCTTGCCATCCCGGAAATTCTGCATAATGCGGTTGCGCTCGCTCTGGGAGAGGTCGCCGTGGAGACAGTCCACCGAGAAGCCCAGCCGGGCCAGCTGATTGGCCAGATTGGCCGTGTTGAACTTGGTGTCGCAGAACACCATCACCCGCTTATAGTTTTCGCCGATAATGATCTGCGCCAGGTCAGACAGCTTATTGCGTCCGGAGGTCTCCAACATATACTGAGTGATCTTGGGCTGGCTTTCTTCTTTGGGCTGGACCGTGATCTCCTCGGCATTGTTCTGGTACAGCCAGCCGATGTCCATCACCTCACGGCTGATGGTAGCCGAGAACATGGAGAGGGACTTGCGGGCCTTCATCAGGCCGATGATATGCCGCACATCCTTATAGAAGCCCATATTCAGCATCTCGTCGGCTTCATCCAGCACCACCTGGGTCACATGATCGAGGTCGATGTTGTGGTGCTTATAGTGATCCATCAGGCGGCCCGGCGTGGCCACCATGATCTGGCAGCCCTCTGCCAGGCGTTTGGCCTGCTTTTCCATGTTGGCACCGCCGTAGACGCAGACCACCTGCACATCGGGCATGAAATAAGTCAGCCCGGTCATCTCCTCGGCAATCTGCTGAGCAAGTTCCCGGGTAGGAGCCAGAATGACGGCCTGCGGGGCTTTGAGAGCCGGGTCGATGTGTTCTGCCACCGGGATGCCGAAGGCGCAGGTCTTGCCGGTGCCGGTGGGGGCCTTGGCGATGACGTCACGCCCGGCCAGCATGACAGGGATGGTCTTTTCCTGTATCTCGGTCATCTCTGCAAAGCCCATCCGCTCTACGGCCTTGTGGATGGCCTCACTGCACTGTAATTCGCTGTAAAGCATGATTCCTTACTCCGTTTCCTTATTTCATTTTATTCCGTGCTTAGCCCTCTGCGGGCCGCTTTTTCCGATATAGCTTCAGTATATCATGAAACACGCTCCCTGTCAGCAAAAAAGCGCCGCATCCCGGGTATCAGGATGCGGCGCTCAGGTTCATTTATGCTCAGGCAGTCTCTTCGACGTTCTTGGCTGCGGCACGGCCTGCCTCAAGCTTCTGCTTGAAACGGCCGCTGGCCTTGAAGCCAGGGATAGAGGTAGACTCCAGACGGCTGGAGACCTTCGTCTTGGGGTTGGTGTAAGCCTTGGGCTTGCGGGGACGCATCTCAAAGCGGCCAAAGCCAGCGATGGTGACCTTTTCGTCGGCACGCAGGCAATCGGCGATCTGGTCAAACAGTGCGTCCATCGTGGTCTCGACCTGAGCTTCGGTAAAGCCGGTCTTGCGTGCCACGGTTTCGATCATCTGGGAACGAGTCATGTATCTATATCCTCCTGGAACGTCCAAAAGTAACGTCTTTTGGCAAATTTTGCGTTGATGAGTATAACAAATGCAGCCCCTCTTTACGAGGGGCTGCGCACAAACGGTGTAATTTTGCGCACGAAGTTGCCCAGTGAATTTATTTTTTATGATACAGCGTTGCAATATCCACCAGCGGGATGTCCTTCATGCTGTGCTCGCTGCGCAGGCAGTTGACCAGAGCATTTGCGGTATCCACTGCGGTGATGCAGGGGATGCTCAGCTCCACGGCCTTGCGGCGCAGGCGGACAGAATCGCGCTTGGGGTCGCGGCCCTTGGCGCTGGTGGAGAAAACATAGTCCACCAGACCGCTCTGCAGCAGGTCCACGATATTCGGCGCTTCCTCAGACATATTGCGCACCTCATTGCAGGGCACCATATGCCGGTTGAGCCATGCACAGGTGCCGGAAGTTCCGTAGAGCTTATAACCCATGCTCTTGAGCTTCCATGCGATGTCCACGAACTCGGGCTTGTCGCTGTCCTTCACAGTGAAGATGCAGCAGCTGGCGGGGCCGGGGGTCTTGAAGGTGTAGCCTGCGCCGATGAGGCCCTTGAGCAGGGCGTCGTGGAAGTTGGGGGCAATGCCCAGTACCTCGCCAGTAGACTTCATCTCGGGGCCGAACTGGGTATC
>DCCL01000027.1:5803-8088 GCA_002313795.1 Faecalibacterium prausnitzii | reverse complement strand
TATCCACTGCCGCTATGCTGCTGGATCAGTTTCTTGACCTGCGTTTCGGTCATGATTTCCCCGGAGGCCTCTAGCTTCTTCAACGCCTTGCTGGTGGCTTCGGTGATGATTTTGGCATGGGCATCCGGGTCATCATTGTGCTGCGAGATCTCATCCAGCACCATTTCCCGCACCATCAGCATGATTGCTTCGACCTGCGGGTCAACGGTGATAGATAAGTTAGCTTCTGCCGAAATAGCCAGCAGTACGGCGATCTCAAACGAAAATTCAGAGTTCGTGCTTGCGGCAGGAACTTCAATGCCATGCTCATCCTGCATCAGGAACAGGAGCGTTTCGGTGCCATTATTCAGGACACCGAAAACGCCAATCTGGTGCATAACGTAGGTATCTGCCGCGCCTGTAACATGAATGCTGACCTTGCGGGCAGTTTTACCGTCGTCCGTGACAGTTTCAATGCCCATCAAGGACAGCTCGTGCGTGTCGCCGCTGACTGCGGTTTCTGCCGACAGGTCGGTGTCAACAGAGCCGGTGCCGCTCACGGCGCGGGTGATGGTCAGTGCGCCGCCGGAGAGAGATTCCGACAGCAGGGCGGCACCGGCTTTCGTGTAACTGGATTTTTCCCAACTCACGTTGTCTGTCCTCCAATCGTAATAGTTACGGTTTCATGTGTGTGTGCAAGTCTGCCAGCAGCATAGGCTTGCGCGGAAACGGATTTCGGGTTAATGATTCCGGGGAGCTTGACTTCTGTCATCATCCTTGCCGACGCTGCGGCCCCGGTGGCGTATGCCGTAGCTCCAACAGCTCGCGGCTGAATTACGCCCGGCAGCCGGATGGTACAGGACATCGCAGAGCTGCAAGGAGCAGCGGCGACATAACATTTGTCAAGCAGTGCGTCAACAAGCTGTACCATCTGAAACGTCGTATGGGACTGCTTTATGCGCTCAGTCAGCGCCATAGCAGAATTGACGCTTACAGTACCATCCCCGGACAATACGACAGTGAACCGGTTTGGATGGTCAACTGAATAGCCGGGCAATGAGTCATGAATATCACTGATTCGTGCATCATAGCCGGTCGAGTTCTTGATGATCGACTCCATACGGTACGGTGTCATCGGTGCGCGCTGGTCGCGTTTCTCATAGATGAGCTTCCTACGCTCATCGTAGGAGAGGTAATCGCGCACAGGCAGCCCCCACTTGACTTCGTGGTACATCAAGCCCCATGTGGCGGTTTCGGGGAAGAACTGCAGGGGCAGCTCCTCAGCAATCAGCCTTTCAGCTTCGTCAAATTCAAGGCCCATGATCTGATACAGCCACTTGCCAACATAGGACTTGTCATAGAAGCCGGGGGTGACCGCGGCAAGCATTCGCTGCGCACTTTCACTGGTGGGAAAATTTTCGAGGTCAATTTTCTTCGCCCTCATACTGCTGCACCTCCTAGCTGAAAGATACCGTGCCGGTGGCAGGGTATTCAATATTCGCCAGCGTGATGTTGTTCATGCTGCCGTTCATCAGGAAGGAAGAGAAATCTGTCACACCGGGGATGTCAGCCAGCAGCGGACGAACATCATTATAGCGCAGGACATTATTTGCCTTCGCCTCTCCATACAGGGCCTTGACCAGCTCTTCAAATTGAGCAGCAATCTCGCTGATGGAGGTATGTTCGTCACAGATAAGGCCAGTACAGGTGTAGTTGACTTTCACGGAGGTGGCCGCTGAACAGGTCAGTTCCGCACAGCCGGTGGGCAACAGACGGGCGGCTCGGTCTGCCGGAGACACAATGTGGTTGAACACTGCCTCAATAAGCTCCTTGTTCGCGGGCTGGCCATTGCCATCCACCAGAACGAGCCGGACAGTGCCGGGGCCTTTCCATGCCGGGTCAACGATGCAATCCCCTGCCCCAGCCTCTTTCGCCCACCGCTTGTAGTCGGTGTCGTTGCCGAGATAGGTCATGGAGTTGCTGTACTCCACCGCGATGCGGTCATAGAAGTCATCATCAGTTTCACGTTCCGTGCCGCCGGTGATGCTCTCCTTGTTCGTGATGGCGGTGATGTTGTTGATGGGCTTCATCAGCAGGATAACGGTGTCAGCCTTGACATTGGAGCCGCTTCCGGCTTCCACAGCGGTCACATTGATGTCGATGCTCCCGCCTTCCGGGATAACAGCATCAGCATCAGACTGAAACTCGATGGAGGGGCTGTCGTTTGTAGCCGTGGTGCAGAAGACTGTTTCTGCGGGCAGCTCTGTGCCAGCGGAGCCGGTCACGGTAACAACACCGGCGGCGTG
>DCCL01000027.1:0-5689 GCA_002313795.1 Faecalibacterium prausnitzii | reverse complement strand
AGCCATTCATCCCATGCGTACTGCGGGTACGCGATCATCAAGGCTCTCAGCAGGTGGAAGTTGATGAGTTCGGCCTTCTCAATGGCTGTCGGGCGGGTCATATCGTAGGGGAAGCCACCGGGCATATCGTCGATGTCATCGGGCAGCTCGGCCATCATCCTGCGGTGGATTTCATCGGCTGACGTTCCTTCCATGAAGTCAGGCCGGGTAAATTCAGGTTGCATTTCATCACTTCCTTTACACTGAAATTTGGAACTCGTTATCCCATCCGATGCCCTTTACCACACAAGAGCAGTGTAGCTCATCAGCATTCCATGTGAACTCGAAGTTCCGTACATACTCGGTGCGGGGGTTGACCTTCAGGGCTTCCGTGATGGTGCGTTCCACCATGGACTGCGCGACATCATGGTCGCTGTCCTTGATGGACTCCATCTCGGTGCCGATGGAGCGCGGGTACGCAAGGCACTGGTAACGCTCGGTCTGCGCCACCTTGAAGCACCAGATCATAAACGCCTCGCGGCCATCGCACTCCAGAACGCGGTTAGAACCATCGCGCACGAAGTCGCCCTTTTCGGGGTCCCATTTCATGCTGCGGTGGTATTCCTTGTCGAGCTGGGCTTCTTCGTTGATGACTTCTGGCACGTCGAAGGTCGGGTACAATTTCTGTGACATGGTACGGCCTCCTTACGAGTTGACAACGATGTCGATGACCACGGCTTCATTCTGCACCCATGCGACCAGCACCCGGTCACCGGGCTTCAGGCTGCGCATTTTCTCAGGGACGAGAACGTGGTGCTGGTGCGCACCTTCAGAACCACCACTTCCCGCACTGCTCTGCGGCGGGTCAGGAGGGTCGGGCTGCCCGGCTGCCGGCATGCCAATCATTCCAGAACACGACAGACCGCGTGAATCCAGCAGCGTCGTAACCTTCAGGTGGTTATGCTCGCCACTGCCGGGACTACCGATATTCTGGGTCTTTGCGAGGATGTCGCCGGTCTTTCCGTAGGTCAGGCTCCGCAGAACATGGTAGTCGCCTTTCGGAATCGGGATGGGAAACGTGTTCGTTACCAAGCTCTCGTCGTCCTTGATTTCGCCGAAGTCGAGGACAAGGGATTTTTCTCCATCAACGTGCTTGGCAATTCGCCTTGCAATGGCCTGCCCCAGCTTATTCGCGCCAGAGCTGGAATCCATATCCATAGGCACTCACCTCCTAATCGAATGTGCCTTCATCGACCCAGCCGTAGACATTGCTGGAGCTATCAACGTGGATGAGATGCCACGGATGCGCCCCGCCGTTCTTACTGCATGATGGGTCTTTCGTAATCTTCGCTTTTCCTGCGGTGGCCTTATAGCCCTTGGCATCAGCATAGCTGCTGACGTAGTGCGTGCCGCCGTGGAAGTTTACGATGTCCCCTACCGCGTGTTTGCCGCCGGAATCGCTGTTCTCATCCGGGACTTTCAGGAGGTCGAGGGTCATCGTCATGGAATCGGCATTGTGGACAACTCCTCTGGCGTAATACATCCCATGCGATGTGCCGGCCTTGAGGCAGACAAGGTGGCCTTTGCGGAGCCATGGGATGTCGGGAGTGTTCACAGAAACCTCCTCTACCACTTTGCCGTCCTCATCGAGGATGGCTTGGGCGGCAGACTTGGCATCTGCGAGTGTTTCATCGGAGCCGCGCTGGTAGATTCTCTGCCGTGTTCCGTACTCCGTGAGGCCGGTAAGCGTGGCTTCAACCTTGCTCTGGCCGCTTTTCTTCTCCTTGCCGACGACCTTGACCTTCGTTACGAGGTCTTCGGTACTGAGGCTGTTGCTGACCACGAGTGTGTTGTCGAGGGTGAACACGTAGACATCCTTGTTCCCGCCGAGGGGAACGATGCTGGCCTTGCCGTTCACAGCCCTGATGATGCACTTCTCGCCGCCCTTTTTGACGGCATCATCCAGCAGCTCCAGAATGATGTCCGAGATGTACTTGTTCTTGAACGTCATCTTGCCGTGGGTGGCATCTGGGCCTTTGTACTCGCCGATGGGGACTTCCCACTCGCCAAGAAGATTCTGGATGGCCGACTTGGTTCCAGTGCCGCTTGGCAGGTACAGGTTATCCTGACTGCGCTGGAGCTTGTACATCTCGTCGTAGCAGATGCAGGAGAGGTTGCTGGCCGAGGAACGGTCCTGCGGGTTCCACTTTTCCACAAACCCACGCGCCACCTCACCATTGAAAGAACCGCCATCGCTGGCGGTCACAACAATGAGGCTCCCAGCCTTCACAAGGCTGGAGAGCTGGCCTTTCGAGGTATCATCGTTCCGCGCCTTGAACGTCAGGCGCATGGAGATTTCCTTTGAACTTTCCTCCCAGCCAACGGCCTGAATGTAGTTCTTGATGTTGTACTGCGTACCATCATCGCCGATGACGGACACGCTGTATTTAACTTTCGAGATGTCTACCATTTCGGGCCCCCTACGGAATAATCAGCGAAACACCGGGATAAATCCATTTGCCGCTGTCGCTGCTCTTTTTGCCGTACTTCTTGGCGGCAGACTCGATAGCGCCCTTGTTGGCATCGTAGATTTTCCTCCACTGCGAGCCATCACCGTACTGCTTCTGCGCGATCTTCCACAGGCTGTCGCCCTTTGCAATGGTGTAGCTCTGGCCGGAGCCGGTGCTGGCCGCCGCGAGGTCGTTGCGCGGGTTAGTCTTTTTCGCATAGGAATCGGTGTTCAGCTCATCCGTGGTGTAGATTTCGAGGGGCTTTTTCTGCTCGAACGTGATGGAGTATTTGAGGTTGCCGAACGCACCGTAGCCGGTGACCTCGAACGAGGACACGGTAACGTCGATGTTCAGCCAGATGTCCGTGATGATGAGGGTCAACACGGTTTCACTCTCGATGTACTCCTCGATGATGCTCCTGCAAGCCGCAGGGGGCATCCAAAGCAGCCGGTTGACGATGGGTTCGTTTCGCCGCTTGAATCCGAAGAACTCGCTGCTCCACGAAACGCTGGTCACATCCGTGCCGCGCGGAACCTTGACCGTGCCGCGAGAGATGGTGTCGAAGGTCTGGTACTTGGCTCCATACTTGACAGCGACCTGCTCAGGCATCAGGGAGAAGAAGAACGGTGTTCCGTTTCCTCCCGGTATCAGACAGATCATACGTTCGCCTCCTTCAACGGCATATTGGAGAACACTTCTTCGAGCTTGGAAGCAATCTTGCCGCACAGCTCATCGGTAACGTCCCCCATGTGTCGCTGGATGACAGCCACGATCTCGTCATCAGACTGGCCGCCGCCGGAGATGTTGAACTCCGGGCTGACCTCGACCTTGACGGCGACTTGGGGCTGTACACTGGTCTGCTGGGTGCTGGTAGAAGTGTTGGAATTGTTGAGAGAACTGGAGTAGTCCTCAGAGAACGCAGGAGAGCCGATAGGAGCCTCGTTTACGCTCTGGGTGAGGTAGTTTAGTGTTTCGGAGGAAAGCTCGTTGTAGGACGTGAGAGAGCCGGTAGAACCAACGCCCACCAGACCGCCATTTGCATGGGCGGTGATGCCGAGGATTTCTCCTGCCTGCTGGTACAGCTCAACCGCCCGCTCCCTTCTGCCGGGAACGAGCGGAATAATCATCTCAGGGCCTTCCTCACCGACCCACGACAGTTCGCGTCCATTGACCATGCCGCCAGACGCATGGCCGCCGATGCTCATGCTGTGGTTTCCAGCAGCATAGGGTGTGACGGTTTTGCCGGTGACAGGGCTGGTGTAGCTGT
The DNA here is from genome assembly GCA_002313795.1 of Faecalibacterium prausnitzii. GTDB lineage: Bacteria > Bacillota > Clostridia > Oscillospirales > Ruminococcaceae > Faecalibacterium > Faecalibacterium prausnitzii_L. The sequence goes on along the minus strand of DCCL01000027.1, from coordinate 1,933 downwards.
AAGAGCTGCTTGCGGCGGGGCTGGAGGAGAATAATCCAGAGGACGCAGCGTAGGTCGATGCAACATTAACATGGGGCGTGACGTTGACGTAGGCATCCTTCTCGAACGGTGTGTCGGAGATGGCATCCAGCTCATCGCTGGTAGCATCTCTGGCAGCATCGCCGAGGCCGCTGCCCCGGATGGAGTCAGCGAACGAAGCGGGCATGGAGTCCGCAACGGATTTCAGTAGGTCGATGATGGCTGCCTGCGTTTCAGCATCCATTCCGTTCAGGTCGAACCACTCTACGACATCCGAGTTCGTCCACTCGGCCACGTTGGGATTCTCCTTCAGCGCGGCATCCATGGCCTGTTGCAGCTTTTCGGATGTCGTGCCTTTCAGATCGGGCAAAATACCATCAAGGGCATCGCTGTATGCTTCAGCAATGGAATCGAGCTGGAACGATTCAACCCGAACCTGAAGGTCGGAGATTTGAGCGTGGTAGCCATCAGTCAACGTCTGGACCTGACGATAGAACTCGTCTTGGTCAATCGCGCCGGTGTCAAGCTGGAGCCGGAGGTTGGTCAAGCTGACTTCCAGTGCGTCATCGTACTGGCTGGTCATACTACTGACCGCGTTCTTCAGCTCTTCCTGCAAGCTGGCAAAGGATTCTGCATCCAGAGCCGCACCGCCGTACTTGATTTTGATGGCATCGAACTTGGCATCTTCCTTGGCCGAAGAAACTTGGTTGGTGATGTCCTGAATCTGCTGTTGCAGGCTAAGGACTTCACTGTCGCTGTCGAGTTTCAGAACGCCGCCATTCAGTTTGATATTCGCATCAATGGCAGTGGAGAGCTTATCGCTCAAATCATCGAGCTGGCTCTTGAGAGAAGCGTAGGTGCTGTCCAACATGGTCGTGTCGGCATCATCACCCATGATGAGCTTCAGGGCCAGATTAGCCTCGTAGTGCTTGTTTTGGAGGTAGTCAGCCGTGCTGGACACCATCTGGTCAACGCTGGAGCGGTACTCCTTGATGTCGGCCTCAGATACAGCCGTACCAAGGCTCATCTTCCAGTTTTCCTTATCAAGATCGCTGACAGCAGACTTCAGGGAGGTCAATGCACTCTCGGCTTTCTGGACCTGAGAGGTGTAGTTGTCGAACTTGCCGTCCATGCCATCAAAAACGATGGTAGAGGCGGTGTCCTTGATTTTCTGAAGCGACAGGTGCAGGCTGCCAAAATGCTCGATGAGGTCACCCGACACTGCCTGTTGGAGCATTGTGCCGAACTCCTCAGCACTCACATTGGCATCATCCATAGCATCCGTGAGGGCCTGAGTTTTGAAGTTCACGTTCTCAACGGACTGGCCGGTGAGGTCGTAGACTTTCTGCATCTTTTCGGTGGCAAGGGTAGCAGCTTTCGCGCTCTCCTCGTACTCTTTCTTGATGCGCTTGCTCTCGACAAAACCAGCGATACCGCCAATGCCAGCACCGATGAGGCCGCCAACGGCCGTGCCAACGCCGGGAACGATAGAGCCAAGCATCGCACCTGCGGCCGCACCGCCCGCAACGCCGGTGAGCTTTGTCGCTCCTGCGGTGGTATAGGCTTTCTTGTACTCCTCATCATCGGACTGCCGGGCTTTATACAGGTCGATGATGCCGCTGATGGCAGATACGCCTCCAGTGGCGCCACCTGCAATAGCCCCAAGGCCGAGCGCACCAAGCGCACCAGCCCCAAGGGATGCAGTGGCAGAGAGGTTTCCTGCGCCGAGGCCGATGGCCGCGTTCGCACCAAGCCCCATCAGACCAGTGCCGGCATTTGCAGAGCCAAGGATGGTTCCTGCCAGCGACGCGCCGCCGAGAGATTCTTGTGCGCCAAACACGCTCTTGCCGATTTTCGCAACGTCACCGCCAATGCTCATAACAGGCATGGCGGCCTTTGCGATGATGGCCGCAGA
>DCCL01000032.1:5024-5161 GCA_002313795.1 Faecalibacterium prausnitzii | reverse complement strand
AACACCTTGCTCACCCGCTCAAAGGCGAGGTCCATATCAACATCGTCCTCTTCCGGCTCCATATAGAACGTGGACTGGGTGCAGTAGACCCGGAACTTGCCCACTGTCTTGAGGCGGTAGCGCAGGATCTTCATCAT
>DCCL01000032.1:294-5001 GCA_002313795.1 Faecalibacterium prausnitzii | reverse complement strand
GCCGACTCGAACTGGTTGCGGTTGAGGCCCTTCAGGGACATTTCGCCCTGATAGCCCAGAATGATTTCTCGCATAGTATTCTCCTAATGTTTATTTATGGCTAGTCATTCTGTCACGGTTGACAGAACGGATATGTTTTCTGCAAGCCGCCGGGGCCTTGCTGTGGAACGTTCAGATGCCGTTTCCCGCCGACGCGAGGGGATTTTCCGGCGAGGCGGCTTTTCTGCCTGCCGGGAAATCCCGGAGCAGGGGCCGTACACTGCATCTCATCGGCTCGGGCTGTCCGGCAGTTCCCTGCCAGCTATCGCAAAACAAGTTTGCGATTGAGCCGCTCGGTAGGAAACCGCCCTCCGCCCCGCCTCTGGTGGTGGGCGCTGAATTTCAGTCAACGCAGAGAACTCAGGCACGCCGGTTGTTCCCTGAGCAAGTGTCCGCTGGGGTGGGGCCCTGTTGCCAAAGGCAATAGGGTGGGCGATGGAATGGCCCATTCCACTTGCGAAGGGAATTACCGGTGGGCCGACCAGAACGCTGATACTACAGGGCAATCTGCTCCAGAGCCTGCCCCACAACCCCTTCTTTTACTTTTTGATTCTCTGCAGATGCTTCATACCGTCCTCAAAGCGCTCCAGGAAGGCGTCCACATCCTCCGGGGTATTATCAGCGCAGAAAGACACCCGGATGGCCGTATCGATGGCAAGCGGGTCCTTGCCCATTGCAGTCAGGGTATGGCTAGGCTGGCCTCGGCCGCAGGCGCTGGCCGACGAGACGTAGATCTGCTTTTCTGCCAGCCATGCCAGCATGGTCTCGCTCTTGATGCAGTTCTCGCTGAAATTCAGCACCTCGGGCACGGCACCTTCCGGGCTGTTGATCTCCACTTCCGGGAACACAGCCAGCCCATCCCGCAGGCGCTGATTCAGGGCACGCACAGCCTTGTCCCGGCTCTTGATGCTGCCTGCAAGGCGGGTGGCTGCGGCAGCAAGGCCCATCGCATAGGGCAGGTTCTCGGTGCCGGGGCGCATTCCCCGCTCCTGCTCACCGCCCAGATAGACCGGCTGGAACGCCTGCACCAGACGGTCGCTCAGGTAAAGGGCACCCACGCCCTTAGGCGCGTGGATCTTATGGCCGCTGACGGACATGGTATCGATATTTTCCAGCTTGATGGGCACACGCATCCACGCCTGCACGGCGTCCACATGGACGATGGTGCGGCTGTTGCGGCGCTTGACCTCAGCGGCCAGACGCTCCACATCATTGCGGGTGCCGATCTCATTATTGACCATCATGCAGGCCACGAGGATGGTGTTCTTATCCACGGCGTCCAGCATTTTGTCGATATCCAGCGTACCGTCGGGCTGGGGTTTTACCACGGTGACGTTATAGCCCTGCGCCGCCAGACGCTCCAAGGGGCGCTGAACACTGGGGTGCTCAAAGCCGGACACCACGATGCCCTTGCCAAAGGTGCGGGTCTGGGCTGCGCCCAGCAGGGCCAGATTATTGCCCTCACTGCCGCAGGAGGTAAAGTAAAGCTCCTTCGGCTTGCAGCCCAGGGTACGGGCCACAGCGGCGCGGGCGGCGTTCAGAGCCTCTTCGCTCCGTGCGCCGGGGGCGTAGAGACTGGAAGGGTTGGCCCAGTGCTCCCGCATTGCCTTATCGATGACGTCGGCCACTTCGGGCGCGACGATGGTGGTAGCGGCGTTGTCCAGATAATGCAGTTCCGGATCGTGCAGCATAATTTCATTCCTGCCTTTTTTGCGTATTGCGTTCTATCGGTTTCTCTTCTCAGATGGCGATAAAATATCAGGATAAGTATATCACAAAGTTCCCCATAACGCAAAATATTTGCGCAGCAAAAAAGGAGCCGCCCCTGTGCGGGGCAGCTCCTTCTGACGTTCTGCGTTTTTCCTTCGGGGGTCAGCCGTTCTCGTTTGCCTTCTGCAGCCAGATGCTGCCAATGTCCAGCGCGTTGTACAGACCATTCTTGGTGGTCTGGCGGGTCACGCGGGCTTCGCGGGGCTTGGACTCATCGGTGGAGAGGATCTGCAGATGCACCTTATCCGCCACGTCCACACCGCCTACTTTCTTGGTAGACTGGATCTGCAGATAAAGCACATACGGATCGGTCATGCAGCCGTAATACAGCTCGTTGTCCTTGCGGACGAGGGGCTTGCCTTTATAAGTCAGTTTCGGAGTAAATGGCATCGTGAAAGCCTCCCTATCATACTTGATTCACTTTAGTATATCATATCTGGAGCAGGAAACGCAAGGGCAGACCCCATGGATATGGGAATTTTTCCACGCCGGGTTGCACGGGCCGGAGCACTGCTGTATAATAGGGGCGAACACGAACGACACTTCAGGAGGGCACTATGGCTGATTATCAGGAATACCGCCGCCGCATCCTTCATCGGCGCTGGCGCAGGATGTTCATCACCGCTGCGCTGTTCATCCTTCTGGTGCTGCTGGCCGCTGTGGGCATCCTCTGGAAGCGTCTCCACCGCGAACCTGCCCCGTCCACCCAGAGCCCCACCATTTTGCAGCAGGAGCTGACCGGAAGCGAGTGGAACACCGTCAGCTACACGCCGGCCCGCCGCCTGAGCGTCCAACTGATGGACAACGGCACCACCGCCATGGATTTCCGGCTTGCCGGACAGCCTGCCAGCCCCGTCGTGGAGCGGAGCACGTTTTCCGACGTGAGCTTTCTGGGCGACAGCCTGACCCAGGGGATGCAGATGTACACCACCGGCCTGCCCAACGCACACTACTGTGCCTACAAGGGCGTGGGCCCCAACGCGGTGGTCAACAACACCACCTGCCGCCGGACAGACGGCGAAAAAGAGATCCCCATGGAGGCGCTGGCTTCCCAGCAGCCCCGGGCGCTCTACATCCTGCTGGGCACCAATGTGCTCACGGCTGACAACGACTATACCAGCTTCCTCACCTATTACCGGCTGATGCTGGACATGATATCGCAGGCACTGCCCGACACGAAAATTTACGTCCAGTCCATCACGCCGGTGCGGCCTGAGGTGAAACAGCGGGCTCCCGGCCTGAACAAAGAGCGGCTGTGCGAGATCAACAACGAGCTTTCGGCCATTGCGCTGGAAAAGGGCTGTACCTTCCTGAACCTGTGGGAAGTTCTGGCCGACGAAAACGGCGACCTCATTGCAGACTATGCCCAGCCGGACGGCTATCATCTGCTGCCCGCCGGGTACGACGCCTGGGTGGAATATCTCTGCACCCACACCTGACAGAAACAAGAAAGCAAAAGACCTCTCCGCGCCATACAACGGCAGCGGAGAGGTCTTTTTGCTCTCTTTTAGAACTTGACAACGTCCTGGTCGTTCAGCCAGCGCAGCGCAAACCAGCCAAAGGCCGCAGAACCTTCGTAGAGGATGCTGTCATCGAACCGCACCTTGGGGTGGTGCTGGCCGTAGCAGTAGCCCTTGCTGGAATCGCCTGCCGCAATGAACATACTGACTGTGGGCACCTCATGGCTGACGAAAGCAAAGTCTTCGCTTCCGCTGCCGGGCTTGCCGCCGGTGATGGCAGTCATATCCATGGCACCTCTGCCCAGCAGCTCCGACATATAATCCAGTGCATTTTCTGCAAGAGCCTTGTCCACCACCATACAGGGGCAGTAGTCGCTGAAGGACACCTCAGCCGTGCAGCGGAATGCTGCTGCCACTCCCTGTGCGATTTCGGTCATCCGGGTGCGGATATGCTCTCCCACCTTGTTTTCCGGGTCGGTGGTGCGGATGGTTCCCCACATCTGTGCCACATCCGGGATGACATTGGAGGCTGCACCCGCCTCAAAATGGCCGGTGGTCACCACGGCGAAATCATCGGGCCGCAGTTCCCGGCTGTTGATCTCCTGCAATGCGATGTGGATATGGGCCGCAGCCGTGATAGGGTCGATGCACTTTTCCGGCATGGAACCGTGGCCGCCCTTGCCCTTCACCACGATGTGGTACTGCTCACAGCTGGCCATGGTGATGCCGCCGCCCGGCACCAGCACCGTGCCGACGGGCAGAGGCATTCCGGCCAGCACATGGAACATCACCGCTGCATCCACATGGGGATTTTCCAGCAGGCCGTTGGCGATCATATCCGGGGACCCCTGAAAGATCTCCTCTGCGGGCTGGAATTCCAGCTTGACGGTGCCTGCCAGCTCATCCTCGTGGGTCTTGAGCAGCTTTGCTGCGCCCAGCAGCATGGCGGTATGCATATCGTGACCGCAGCCATGCATCTTGCCGGGAACTTCCGATCTGAACGTCTCCCCCGATTCCTCAGGGATGGGCAGCGCGTCCATATCGGCCCGCAGCAGGATGGTCTTGCCGGGATGCTTCCCGCCTGCCAATGCGATGATACCTGCCTTGCCGCAGTCTTTCGGCGCATAGCCCATTTCCGTCAGGGCCTTTTTCACCAGCTCCCGGGTATGAGGCAGGTCAAAGCCCACCTCCGGGTGGCGGTGGAGCGTCCGCCGCCACTCCTGCAGCTGCGGCTCCAGTGCCCTGGCTTCCTTCAGAAGCTCTTCCGATGTGATATTCAAACCTCATCTACTCCTTCTCTGCTTTGATTTCAGAAAAAGCTCTCCCGACGGAGAGCTTTCCTGTAGTTTTATTTTCAGCCCTCGCTGTGCGTTCCATCCGGGTGGTACTTGGCGCAGGTGCACTTTTTCCACTTCAGGCCGCTGCCGCAGGGGCAGGG
>DCCL01000032.1:0-158 GCA_002313795.1 Faecalibacterium prausnitzii | reverse complement strand
GCCACCTGCTCACGCTTGGGGGCAGCGCCTGCCTCCCGCACTTCGATGGTCAGCAGCATCTTGACGCTGGACTCGCGGATCGCGTCCACCATCTGGTCGAACATATCGAAGCCCTCGATGCGGTACTCCACAACGGGGTCCTTCTGGCCGTAGCCGCG
>DCCL01000152.1 GCA_002313795.1 Faecalibacterium prausnitzii | reverse complement strand
GACAAGAACTATATCACCAACAGCTACCATGTCCATGTTTCGGAGCACATCGATGCTTTCACCAAGCTGAAGTTTGAGAGCGAGTTCCAGAAGCTGTCTCCGGGCGGTGCCATCAGCTATGTGGAAGTGCCCAATATGCAGGACAATCTGGAAGCTGTCATGAGCGTACTGCAGTTCATCTACGAGAACATCATGTACGCAGAACTGAACACCAAGTCGGATTACTGCCAGGTCTGCGGCTATGATGGCGAGATCAAAATCGTGGAAGACGACGGCAAGCTGGTGTGGGAGTGCCCCAAGTGCGGCAACCGCGACCAGAATAAGCTGAACGTTGCCCGCCGCACCTGCGGTTATATCGGCACCCAGTTCTGGAACCAGGGCCGCACCCAGGAGATCAAGGATCGCGTGCTGCACCTGTAACGAATCAAACCAAAGGAGCCGCTGCGTGCAGCGGCTCCTTTCTATGGAGCAAGCTTTATGAACTACGCTACGATAAAATATTACGACATCGCCAACGGCCCCGGCGTCCGCACCAGTGTGTTCGTCTCCGGCTGCCGCCACCACTGCCCCGGCTGCTTCAACGAAGTGGCGTGGGATTTCGGCTACGGCCAGCCTTTTGATAAGACCGTCCGCAATCAGGTGTTCGCCTCCTGCCAGCCGGATTATATCGCCGGCCTCTCCCTGCTGGGCGGTGAACCCATGGAGCCAGAGAACCAGCGGGAGCTTCTGCCCTTTGTCCGGAACTTCAAGGCTCTGTACCCGAAGAAGACCGTCTGGTGCTATTCCGGCTACACATGGGAACAGCTCACCGGTGCACAGCCCAGTCACGCCCGGTGCGAGACCACCGACGAGCTGCTGAGCCTGCTGGACGTTCTGGTGGATGGCCGTTTCGTGGAGGCCGAGCACGATATCTCCCTGCGGTTCCGGGGCAGCCGGAATCAGCGGCTGCTGGATGTGCCAAAATCCCTTGCCGCCGGGGAACCGGTGTGGTGGCAGGATGAGAAAGTCTTCGCCACCCATACGATGGAGCCGTAAGGCTGTCGAATCATCATAGCGATAAAGAAAGCGCGCATATTTTCCACGATGGTCGAATCGCCGGTGGAAAATGTGCGCGCTCTTTTTGTCGAAGCTTATGGTATAATGAACTTACGGTCCAACCTGATTTTATCGGGAAGGGAGTGTCGCCTTTATGCACGCCGTATGGTCGTTCCTGATTTCAGGATATACAAAATCCGCAGAAAGTCAAGCCAGCTAAAAACTTTTACATCTCTGAAACGTTTATTCCCTGCTCCCTACCATATCCTCAATGACCCGCAGGAACGCCATGCCGTAGCGGGCAGCTTTCTTCTCGCCCACGCCGGTGATGTTCAGAAACTCGTCCATGCTCAGGGGCTTGTTCTGGGCCATTTCCCGGAGAGTAGCATCGCTGAACACCATAAAGGCCGGCACATTCTGCTTGCTGGCCAGCCGCTTGCGCAGCGCATAGAGCGCCGCCAGCAGCTTTTCATCAAATTCGCTGAGCTCCTGACGGGCGGTGTCGCTGCCCCGGCGATTTGAGAGCCGCCGGGAGTTGGAGGCTGCCCGGGCTTTTGCCTCGGCGGCACGCTGTTCCACTTCCTGGGCATTCTGCTCTGCCATCAGGCAGCAGGAGCAGTTATTGCACTTTTCCGGGGCGGCTTCGCCGAAGTAATTCAGCATGAACCGCCGCAGACACTTCTGAGTGGTGGAGTAGAACGTCATATACTTGAGCCGTTCTTCTGCCTTTCGGGCGGCTTCCGCCTTGACGTCAGCAGGCAGACCGTTGTCGGCTTCCATCTCCTTGTCAATGAAGAACCGGATGGTCCGCACGTCGGTGCCGGAATAGAGCAGGGTGCAGCGGGCGGCTTCGCCGTCACGGCCTGCACGGCCCGCCTCCTGATAGTAGCTTTCGAGGTCTTTCGGCATATTATAGTGGATGACGAACCGCACATTGGGCTTGTCGATGCCCATGCCGAAAGCGTTGGTGGCCACCATGATCTGGATGCGGTCATAGAGGAAATCATCCTGATTCTTCCGGCGCACCTCGGCATCCAGCTTGGCATGGTAAGCTGCGGCCCGGATGCCCCGGCTCTGAAGCAGGCGGGCCGTCTCGTCCACCTGCTTTGTGGTGCTGCAATAGACGATGCCTGCATTATCCCCCTCCCGCAGCACCAGTTCCAGCAGTTCTTTCGGCTTCTGGCTGGGCAGGGCACGCCGGGTCTCAAAGTAGAGGTTGGGCCGGTCGAAGCCCGTCGTCACCTCGTAGGGGTCTTTCAGTTCCAGATGGCTGCGGATATCCTCCCGCACCCGGGCCGTGGCAGTGGCCGTAAAAGCACCTACCACCGGGCGGCTGGGCAGACTGTCCACGAACTCTTTGATGCGCAGATAACTGGGACGGAAGTCCTGTCCCCACTGGCTGATGCAGTGGGCCTCGTCCACTGTCACCATGCTGATAAGCTTTTCCTGTGCGAACCGCTGGAATCCCGGCATTTCCAGCCGCTCAGGGGCCACATAGATGATCTTATACCAGCCCTCCCGGGCACGGCGGAGCATGAGAGCTTTCTGGTTATCGGTCAGACTGTTGTTCAGATAAGCCGCGGCCACACCTGCCTGCACCAGCGCCCCCACCTGGTCCTTCATCAGGCTCACCAGCGGGGACACCACGATGGTGATGCCTGGCAGCATCAGGGCAGGCACCTGGTAGCAGATGGATTTGCCTGCACCAGTGGGCATCACGGCCAGCACGTCCCGCTCCGCCAGAAGCTGCCGGACGATCTCCTCCTGTCCGGGGCGGAAGCTGTCATAGCCGAAAACCTTCTTCAATACTTCATGCTGGTCTGCCATATTATCCTCTTTGTCTGTTTTTTATCGTATCAGTAGGAAGTTTGCCGCCGGCCCGCCATCGGAGGCCGGGCGGAGGGCGGTTCACTGCCAGGCGGCTCAATCGCAAACTCGTTTGCGATAGCGGGCAGGGAACTGCCGGACTGCCCCGCCGATGAGATGCCGCGTATGCCTCCTGCTCCGGTATTTCCCGGCGTCCACAGCTCCCGGCAAAAGAAAGTCCCCCTTGGAGTTGCCGCTCCTTGGGGGGCTTTCTTTGCGAGTGACATGGAAACATATCATGATCTTTATTACCTTCAGTATATGCAAAATCCCGAAAAAGTCAATCCGCCCCCATAAAATTTGCGGCTCTGCCGAGGGATTTCGTGGTTTCCGTAGCTTTTTGTGGTCGAAAATGCTATAATAAAAACACATATCTCCATCCTCAGCCGCTGCTTGCGGGCTCCGGCTGCAACCAAGATAAGGAGCTTTTACTTTATGCAACAGAAACTCATCACTTTTGCCGTTCCCTGTTACAACTCGGCGGCATATATGCGCCACTGCATCGAGACGCTGCTCTCTGCCGGAGAGCAGGCCGAGATCATCCTCGTGGATGACGGTTCCGTGAAGGACGAGACCCCTGCCATCTGCGACGAGTACGCAGCCAAGTACCCCACCATCGTCAAGGCCATCCATCAGGAGAATGGCGGCCATGGTGAGGGCGTCAATCAGGGCATCCGGAACGCCACCGGCCTCTACTATAAGGTCGTGGACAGCGACGACTGGCTGGACACCGACGCCCTCAAGAAGGTACTCGCCCGCCTGACCACTCTGGTGGCCCGGGGCACCGCACCCGATCTGATGATCTGCAACTACGTCTATGAGCACACCGAGGACGGCACCAGCCATACCGTGCGGTACACCAATGTGTTCCCGCAGGATCGTCTGTTCACCTGGATGCATGTGAAGCATTTCCGCCCCGACCAGAACCTGCTGATGCATTCGGTCATGTACCGCACCGAGGTGCTGCGTCAGAGCGGCATGGTGCTGCCCAAGCACACCTTCTATGTGGACAACATCTTCGTCTACCAGCCCCTGCCCTACGTCCACACCATGTACTATATGGACCTCGACCTCTATCGCTACTTCATCGGTCGTTCCGACCAGAGCGTCAATGAGAGCGTCATGGTCAAGCGGGTGGACCAGCAGCTGCGCGTTACCCGCCACATGATCGACTGTCAGGACCTGGACGCCCTCAAGGGCCAGAAGAAACTGCGGGCCTATATGCTCCACTATCTCTCCATGATGATGGCTGTCAGCGATATCTTCCTGCTGCTGGACGGCAGCGCAGAGGCCAAGCAGAAGCAGAAAGACCTGTGGCAGTACCTCAAGGACCACACCAGTGCCGGGGTCTACCGCTCCATCCGCTTCGGCTTCGGCGGCGTGACCAACCTGCCCTTCCCCAAGGGCGACGAGATCGTTGTGGGCGGCTACCGCATCGCACGGAAGATCTTCAAATTCAATTAAAGAGCGTCACAAAAACAGAGCCGTATCCCAAATTTTCGGAATGCTGCTCCCTATCGATTCCTTTGCATGACAAATGGGCTGTTGCAAGATAGCTTTCTAAAAAATTATGCACAAATCCCGGAACCTTTTCAGGGCCAAAACGGCTTAAAAATGGTTCCGGGTTTCTGTTTTTGCGCTATTTCTTTGTGCAAATTGCTATCGCATTTTTATTTTGCAACAGCCCCTTCCTTTTATCTTGGTATCCTTTTGTCGAGAGGTGTGTTCTATGAGCGAACTATTTCTTTTCTGGTATCTGTCGCAGCCGGTGTAGTTTCCAACTTCATCAGCAAGTGGCTTGACAGGACGCTGAACAAGGGCTGTAAGCACTAAAAAGAAGACCCCCTCTTTGGAGCTGCAACTCCGGGAGGGGGTCTTCTTTTTAGTGTGCCATATGAGCAAAACTCATTTTGTCTTTTCTGTCTTTATTATATGCGAATCCACAGAAAAGTCAAGCTCTCACTTCAGCACCACTTCGCCATTTTCGGCATCCACGGTCAGGCTGCTGCCTGCCTTGAGGCTGCCGTCGATGATGCGCTCTGCGGCGGGGTCTTCCACGCTCTTGCGGATGACGCGGCGCAGGTCGCGGGCACCGAACTTGCCGCCCTGACTCTTGGCCACAAGGGCAGAGAGGGCTGCGGGGGTGTAGCTGTAGGTGATACCTTTGGCCTCCATGCTGGGCTTGTACTCGTCCAGCATCAGGGCTGCGATGCCTTCCAGTGTCTTCTCACTCAGGGGCTTGAAGGCGATGACCTCATCCACACGGCCCAGGAACTCCGGCCGCAGGAACTGGCTCAGTGCCTTGCGGGTTTTTTCCTCGCTGAGCTGCTCTTCGCTCTTGTTGAAGCCCAGACCTGCAGTGCTCTTGTCGCTGCTGCCTGCGTTGGAGGTCATACAGATGACCGTGTTGGAGAAGTCCACCGTCCGGCCCTGCGCATCGTTGATCTTGCCCTCGTCCAGGATCTGGAGCAGGATGTTCATGACATCCGGGTGAGCCTTTTCAATCTCATCAAAGAGCACCACGCTGTAGGGGCGGCGGCGCACCTTTTCGGTGAGCTGACCGGCTTCCTCGTAGCCCACATAGCCCGGAGGCGAACCGATCATCCGGGATACTGCGTACTTTTCCATATACTCGCTCATGTCCAGACGGATGAGGGGGTCGGGGCCGTCAAAGAGCTGATTTGCCAGCTGCTTGACCAGCTCGGTCTTGCCCACGCCGGTGGGGCCCACAAAGATAAAACTTGCCGGACGGCGGCGGCCCGAGAGGTCGGCGCGGCTCCGCTTGACGGCCTGCGCCACCAGATGGACGGCCTCATCCTGACCGATGATCTTCTTTTTCAGCTCATCTTCCAGACCGGCCAGCTTGACGAACTCGGTCTCCTGAATCTTCACCGCCGGGATGCCGGTCCACAGCTCGATGACCTTGGCCACATCGTCCATGGTCACTTTGATTTCGCTGGCTGCGGCCTGCTTTGCGGGCAGGTCGGCCTGCAGCTTGGCGATACGGGTCTTGCGCTGGGCCACCTGCTCGTAGTCGATGGGCTCATTGACGTCCGCAGACTCCATATCGGTCTCTTCCTTCTGCAGTTCGTCCAGCTCTTTCTGCATCTCGAGGTATTCCGAGATGACCGGATGGGCCAGATTGCAGCAGGCACAGGCCTCATCCAGCAGATCGATGGCCTTATCGGGCAGGTAGCGGTCGGTGATATACCGCTCGCTGAGGGTGACGATGGCGCTCAGCACATCGGCAGGCACCTGCACGTGGTGATGCTCTTCGTAATACTTCTTGATGCCGTTCATGACCGCCAGCGTGTCGGCCACGCTGGGTTCCTCCACCCGGACAGGCTGGAAACGGCGTTCCAGAGCCTGATCCTTCTCGATATACTTGCGGTACTCGTTGAAGGTAGTGGCACCGATGACCTGGATCTCTCCGCGGGAGAGGGCGGGCTTGAGGATGTTGCCCGCGTTCATGGCACCCTCGCTCTCACCGGCAGAGGTGATGGTGTGGATCTCATCGATGAACAGGATGATGTTGCCTGCGGCCTTCACCTCGCTCAGCAGGCCCTTGACCCGCTGCTCGAACTGGCCCCGGAACTGGGTGCCAGCCACAAGGCTGGTGAGGTCCAGCAGGAAGATCTCCTTATCCTTCAGGCCCGCCGGCACATTGCCCTTGGCAATGCGCTCTGCGATGCCTTCCGCGATGGCGGTCTTGCCCACGCCCGCCTCACCGATGAGGCAGGGGTTGTTCTTCTGACGACGGCTCAGGATCTGGATGGTGCGGTAGATCTCGCGGTCGCGGCCCACGATATCATCCAGTTTGCCCTCCCGGGCCTTGCGGGTCAGGTTTTCACAATAGGTGTCCAGGAATTTGCGGCGGGGCGGCTTTTTGCCGTTCTTCTGGGTCTTCTTATTCTCCCCGGCCGAATCATCCTTGACCCCCAGCGGGAAAGTAGCGCTGGAGCCAGGCACAAGATCATCGTCCCCTTCTCCATCCTCATTTCCCATGGGCTGACCCATATTCATCATGAAGGAGAGCGGGTTCGCATCGCCCATCTCATCCATCATGCTCTCCATGCGGTTCTCCATGTTGTCCATGTCCTCGTCGGACATCCCGAACTGCTTCATCAGGTCTTCCACCGGCTTGATGTGCAGCTCACGGGCACAGTGCAGGCAAAAGCCCTCATTTTTCATCTGGCCATTCTCCATCCTCTGGACGAAGATGATAGCCGGACGTTTCTGGCAGCGATTGCAGACCATAGTTCCTCCTATGCTCCCCTTACAGGAAGGGGTTGAACAGATTGAATACTTTATAGTAAAGGCTGCTGCTCATCACTGTGTCGTTCAGCACAGTGAGGTTGCCGCCGGTGATGACGATGATCGCCCACAGCACACACAGCACCAGATAGATATCTACCAGACTGGCGATACCGCCCGCCGTCCAGCCCAGCCAGCGGTTGACCGTGCCGATGACCGGCAGCCGGTTCACAAGGCCCAGCACCGTCACCAGCATGCTGATGAGCATCCGGAACAGGGCAAAGGCCAGGAAAAAGAGCACCAGCGAGATGACCGGCGTCAGCAGCGGGGCCAGCACCTTCTGGACGATGACATCTGCCAGCACCACAGCGTTGTCGCTGAGAACTGCCGAGATGGAGCGCTCGCAGGCCTCCACGATGGAGGCCCGGAAGCTGTCGGGCAGGAAGCCCGCATATTTGTCCGCGATGCCGGTCAGGTCTACGACGCCCCCTGCCGTGATGCTCTCGGCGATCTGGGTGCGGAAGCTCCCGGCCAGAAACCGCTGAAACACTTCCGCTGCGGCCCAGCTGGAAAAAACTCTGGCTCCGCCGAGGCTGAGCAGATTGCCGACCAGCTGAACGGTGGACGCCAGAAAGCCCTTGCGGGCATAGCGGACGGCCAGCAGCAGCCAGACCACGGTACATATCATATCAAAAAGAAATGACGGATTCTTGAACATACCTTGTCTTCCTTATTATGTATTTGCAGATGCGCCGGATGTATCCGCCGCTTCGGGCGGGGTAAGCACCTGCACGGTATTGCCGCAGAAGACCAGCAGCTGCTTTTTATCGGCCAGCAGTCCCTGCGGACGGGCCGCGAGGGTCTGTGTCCACTGAGAGGTGCCGTCCTGCGCAAGACTCTCCACCCCGTTGTCGGTGAGCAGATAGAACTGGCTCCCCGCCCGGACGATGCGGTTGGCCGCCTGCACCGAAGAAGTGTTCTGCACATTCAGGCTGCGGTCCAGCATCACGGCCTGACAGAGCTGGCCCGAGACCAGCAGCAGGCCGATGTTGCCCGAGGCATCCACCGACACATCCCGGAGGGTCTGGCCTGCAAAGTCGTAGGCTGCTTTCTCCCTGCCGGAGACGTTATACAGCATCGCCCGGTTGTCACAGACCGCCAGCAGGCTGGCACCGGAGGGCCAGCTGAGCCACTGGGCCGCGCCGCTCTGGCTCCCCACAAGGACGGGGTCGCCCTGGGCCAGTGTGACCACATAGAAGTTCGTCACCATCTGTCCGGCGTTGACGGTGACAGCCGCCACCGCCAGCCGCCGCCCGTCGGGCGAAAAGGCCATCCGCAGCGGTGTGCCGTCGGTGATGGTCATGTTCCAGCTCAGCTGCTGCTCCATAGAGGAGGAATACACCAGCAGCTTTGCGGTGCTGCCGGGGTCTTCTGTCACCACAGCCAGCGTGCCGTTATCGGCCATGGCGCAGAGGTAGATGCTGTTCTCCATGGTCTTGGTGTAAAGGTTCTGGGTGCGGCTCTCCACCCGCAGCTCATTGCCCGAGCGGTTGTAGAGCACGAAACGGCTCTTGCCTGCCGCCAGTGCCGGGCGGGCGTAGCCGCTCTGGATAGAGTTAAGTCTGGTGCCGGTGCGGGAATAGACCACACAGCCGTCTGCACCCAGCTCCACGAAGCTCCCGGTCATGGGGGCCAGCTGGTCTATCTCCATGATGCCGGTCTGCTGCGGCCATCCAAGGCCCGGAAAGAGCAGGATGCGGGCGGTGTCGGCCCAGTCCTTGGCCACAGCCACTGAGCTGCCTACGAAACCGGTGGCAAAGAGCAGCACCAGCGTCAGGGCGGTGACGATGACCGCCGTTCGCCGGAGGCGCTTTCCTCTCACCCGCTGCCGGGCCTGTTCCAGATATTCGACCCGGCCTGCCGAGAGCGGTTCTCCCGCTCCCTGCCGCCTGCCGCGATGGATCTTCTTCATATTGCCTTCTCCTGTCCCCCTTCTACAACGACAGTGCTCCCAAAGGGGCCATTGTTTTCCCCTTCGGGAGCCGTTCTGATCTATTCTGCCCCTGCGGGCGTGTCATAGGCTACGCTCTTGAGAAAAAGCCCTTTTGCGGCCAGCGTCGGCCCGGCCTTTTTCCGGTCGCGGCTGGCGAGAATATCCGGCACAGCTCCGGGGTCGAGACGCCCCGCTCCGGCCTCGCACAGGGTGCCTGCCAGAATGCGCACCATGTTGTAGAGATAGCCGTCCGCTGTCACGGTGATATCGATATCGTCTCCCCGGCGTGTCACATTGCAGACCGTGATGGTCCGCACGGTGTCGCCGTGGGCGGCGGCAGAGCTGCCTGCCGCACAGAGGGCCAGAAAGTCGTGTCGTCCCACAAAATGCTGCGCGGCCTGCTGCATCTTTTCCACATCCAGCCGCCCGGGCACCCGGGTATAATACCGGGATTCAAAGGGCGAATCGATCTGGCTGTTGTGGATGCGGTAAAGATAGGTCTTGGTGTGGGCCGCATAACGGGCGTGGAACTCCTCGGGCACCACCTGCGCTTCCAGCACCCGGATATCCGGGGGAAGGTGCTGGTTCAGGGCCAGCGGCAGTTTTGCCGCCGGGATGCGGGTGTCTGCGTGGAAATTGAGCATGAAGCCCAGCGCATGGACGCCTGCATCGGTGCGGCTGCACCCCTTGATGTCGGGGCGGCTGCCCAGCACCGCTTCCAGCGCATCCTGAAAAGCAGCGGCTACGCTCTGCCCGTTGGGCTGCACCTGAAAGCCGCAGTAGTTGGTGCCATCGTAAGCTAATTTCAATAAATAATTCATCAAAGCAGCGTTTTTCATTTACAGCAGTTTGCGTTTTTAAATGCACGGCCGGCATTCGCAATCTACATATCACAACTATGCCGTCTGGTCAGGTTTTCGTTTGTAAAAATTGGTGGAAAGCAAAAAAGCGTCAGGAGATTTTCACGCGAATGCGTGAATCTCCAGCTTTTTTGTTTGGAACCCACCTCTTTGGGATCATCAAGGGCGAGCAGCCCTTGAGACGTGCCCCCTGTCCTTGCCGCGCTGAACACGCGGCATTTGCTCCGCAAACCGGACGGTCGGACTTGAAAGCCCCGCTGGGGCTTTCATGGCTTCGCCACCGCCGAGCCTCTCACCAGCGGGTGCTTTTCTGGTTCTCTTTTGGCAAGCAAAAGAGAACTTCTTCCGTCTCTTTAAAAATTCGGGAACACCAGCCTCGATGCCAGAATGACCGCAAAGCAGGCGATACAGACCGCGAGGTCAATGTAGTCCTGCTTCGTGCACTTCAGCACCTTGAGCCGGGTGCGGCCCTCGCCGCCCCGGTAGCAGCGGCACTCCATAGCCATAGCCAGTTCATCGGCACGGCGGAAAGCCGAGATGAAAAGGGGCACCAGCACCGGCACCAGTGCCTTGATGCGCTCGGTCATCTTGCCGGTATCCAGCTGGGCACCGCGGGCTTTCTGGGCGTTCATGATCTTGTCCGTCTCCTCGATGAGGGTGGGGATGAACCGCAGGGCGATGCTCATCATCATGGCCAGCTCATGCACCGGGAAGTGCAGTTTGCCCAGGGGCTTGAGCAGCTGCTCGATGGCGTCCGTCAGCACGATGGGGCTGGTGGTGTAGGTGAGCAGGCTGGTGCCTGCGATAAGGGCCATAACGCGGACTGCCATCAGCACAGCATACCGCACGCCCTCGGCGTAAATGGTCAGAAAACCCCAGTGGAACAGCGGGTCGCCCTCGCCCGACACGAAGAACAGGTTGAGCACCGCCGTGAACACCACGATGGGGAAAATGGGTTTCAGGCTCTTGAGGATGAGCTTGAGGGGAATTTTCGCCACGGCATACATGACGGCCAGGAACACCAGCGAGAGGGCAAGGCCCAGCGGGTTGGAGGCCGCAAAGAGCAGGACGATATACAAGATGGTCAGCACAAGCTTGAGCCGGGGGTCAAAACGGTGCACGAGGCTGTTGCCCGGGAAGTGCTGACCGATGGTGATATCTCTCAGCATTCGGCTGCGCCCCCTTTCTGTTCGGCATCATCCCGGGGGAGCACAAGACTCTCTCCGGCATCCCGCCGGGCTTTTGCCGCCAGGATCATCTTGACTGCGTAGGGAATGGTGTAGACGTCCGCCGGAACATCCACCCCCATCTCCCGCAGCTTGAGAAAAATTTTCGTCACCTGCGGCACCGAAAGCCCCAGTTTGAGCAGTTCCGGTGCCCGGGCAAAGACCTTTTCCACGGTGTCGTACATGACCAGCTTCTTATCGCTCATCACCAGCACTTTATCGGCGTACTTGGCGATGTCCTCCATGCTGTGGGACACCAGCAGCACGGTGGTGCCGGTCTTCTTGTGGTAGTCCTTCACCTCGGAAAGAATTTCGTCCCGGCCTTCGGGGTCGAGGCCGGCGGCGGGTTCATCCAGCACAAGGATACGGGGCTTCATGGCCATGACGCCTGCCACGGCCACCCGGCGCTTCTGACCGCCGGACAGCTCGAAGGGGCTGCGCTCCAGCAGCGATCGATCCAGACCGACGAAATCCGCTGCCTCGTGCACCCGCTTGTCGATCTCCTCTTCGCTCAAGCCCATGTTCTTGGGGCCGAACGCGATGTCTTTATAGCAGGTCTCCTCGAAGAGCTGATACTCGGGGTACTGGAAGACCAGACCCGTCAGGAAACGAAAATCCCGAATCTTCTCCGGCTCGGCCCAGAGATCGCGGCCATCGATGATGATCCTGCCGCTGGTGGGCTTGTTCAGGCCGTTCATGTGGGTGATGAGGGTGCTCTTGCCAGAGCCGGTGGCTCCGATGATGCCCACGAAATCGCCCTCTTCCACCTCGAAGCTCACATCGTCCAGTGCGGTGACTTCATTCGGCATCCCGGGATTATAGACATAGCTCAGGTGTTCTACTTTGATGATACTTGCCATTTCTGTCCGCCCCCTTACTTCAGCAGCTCGTACAGAGCCTGTGCGCATTCGCCGGTGTCGATGATGCCCTCGGGCATGGGGGTGCCGGCCTTGACCAGCTCATCCCGCAGCTCTGCGGCCTGAGGCACATCCAGACGAAGGGAGCGGACTTTCTCGGTCTGGCTGAACACCTCTTTCGGGGTGCCCTCCATGACCACCTTGCCGCCGCTCATCACCAGCACACGGTCGGCCTGTGCGGCCTCTTCCATGTAGTGGGTGATGGACACCACGGTGATGCCCATATCCCTGTTGAGGTGGTGGATGGTCTGCATCACCTGCTCCCGGCCCCGGGGGTCCAGCATGGCGGTAGCCTCGTCGAGGATGAGGCAGTCGGGGCGCATGGCCACCACGCCTGCGATGGCAACGCGCTGCTTCTGACCACCGGAGAGGTTATGGGGTGCCCGCTCCCGGAACTCGTAGATGCCCGTCATCTTCATGGCTTCATCCACGCGGCGGCGCATCTCATCCGGCGGCACGCCCAGATTTTCCAGCGCAAAGGCCACATCTTCTTCCACAACGGTCGCCACGATCTGGTTGTCCGGGCTCTGGAACACCATGCCCACGGTCTGGCGGATATCGTAGAGCTTGTCCTCGTCGGCGGTGTCCATCCCCTCGACATAGACTTTGCCCTCTTCCGGCAGAAGGATGGCGTTGAAGTGCTTGGCAAGGGTGGATTTTCCGCAGCCGTTTGCGCCCAGCACGGCCACGAACTCGCCCCGCCTGACCTCCATGGAGACGCCGTTCAGGGCGTAGTCCGGCTGCTCCGGGTCATAGCGGAACTTTAAATTTTCTGCTGTTAATATCGTTTCACTCATTTGCTTTCTCTTTCTGGTGGTGCGCCCCTCCGCAAGGGGCTGTACCCCATTCTTTTATAGCGATTCAACTTTTTAATGCAACAGCAGCAACGTCGAATTGCATATCGCAAAGATGTCGTTCCGATGTTGCACTAATTTCTTGATTTGCGATAAGAGATCATTCTTCCCAGATGGCGGTCGCGCCGCAGGGCACCACACCGCCGGTGGCCGAGACGGGCAGACCGATCTCGTCGCAGCTGGTCACACCGCCGAAACGGGGCACCAGCGTGGTCTTGAGCATATATTCCATGACGGCGGGCGACAGGCCGGTGGTGTAGCTGTTGACGGCAAAGAAGAGGGGCTTATCGCTCAGCACTTCCTCGCACTGGCTGATGAGGTCGTAGATACAGTCTTCCAGCTTCCAGATCTCACCGCCGGGGCCGCGGCCATAGCTGGGCGGGTCCATGATGATGCCGTCGTAGGTATTGCCCCGGCGCTTTTCCCGGGCCACGAACTTGGCGCAGTCATCCACCAGCCAGCGGATGGGCCGGTCGGCCAGACCGCTGGCAGCGGCATTGTCCTTGCCCCATGCCACGATGCCCTTGGAGGCATCCACATGGCAGACGGTGGCTCCGGCAGCTGCGCAGGCCAGCGTTGCGCCGCCGGTGTAGCCGAAGAGGTTCAGCACCCGGATAGGGCGGCCTGCGGCACGGATCTTTTTGGCATACCAGGCCCAGTTGACGGCCTGCTCCGGGAACACGCCCGTATGCTTGAAGCCGGTGGGGCTGACGATGAGGGTCAGTTTATCCTCCCCTTCGCCGCAGGTGATCTTCCATTTTTCGGGCAGACGGCGGCGGTACTCCCACTCGCCGCCGCCCTGATTGGAGCGGTGGTATACCGCGTCAGCCTTGGCCCAGAGGGGGCTCTGCTGCGGGGTCTTCCACACCACCTGCGGGTCGGGCCGCACCAGCAGGGTCTCGCCCCAGCGTTCCAGCCGGTTGCCATCGGTGGCATCCAGCAGTTCGTAGTCTTTCCATGTATCTGCAGGGCGCATATGCGTCCTCCTTCCGTTTTGTTCTGTTCTTCTCAGCCTTCCAGAATACGCTTGTTGATCTTATCCACGATGCGCTTGGCGCAGCGGTCGATGGCTTCCAAATCCTGGCCCTCCACCATGACGCGGATCTTCGGTTCGGTGCCGGACACACGCACCAGCACACGGCCCATGCCCATCAGCTTCTGCTGCTCGTTCTCAATGAAGCCGGCCAGCACCTCGTCTTCCTTATAGGCGGCTTTCTGGGCGGCATTGGCGGTCACGTTCACCAGCACCTGAGGGTACTGGGCATAGATGCCGTTCAGCTCGCTCATCTTCTTGCCGCTCTCGGCCAGCAGCTTGAGCAGCTTGCCGGCGGTCAGCTCACCGTCGCCGGTGGTGGCGTGGTGGAGCAGGATGACATGGCCGCTCTGCTCACCGCCGATGGCGTAACCGTTCTCCCGCATATTTTCCAGCACATAGCGGTCGCCCACAGCGGTCTTCTCGGTATCGATGCCCTGAGATTCCATGAACTTGATGAAGCCCAGATTGGACATGACCGTGACCACAGCGGTGTTGCCGTCCAGACGGTTCTTGTTCTTCATAGCCATTGCCAGCAGGGCGATGATCTTATCGCCGTCGATCTCCTGACCTTTTTCGTCGCAGGCAAGGCAGCGGTCAGCATCGCCGTCAAAGGCGATGCCGCAGTCGAAGCCGCCTTCCACCACGGCCTTTTCCAGATTGTCCAGGTGAGTGCTGCCCACCCCGGCGTTGATGTTCTTTCCGTCCGGCTCCACGCCCAGGAAGGTGCACGTTGCACCCAGCCGGGGGAACAGCGTCTTTGCCACCTCGGCAGATGCGCCGTTAGCGCAATCGATGCAGACATTCAGGCCGGTCAGGTCGCCGTTGATGGATTCATACAGGTGGTCGGTGTAGTCCTTGATGCCGTCGGTACGGTAAGTCACCCGGCCCACGTCGTCGCCGGTCGCCAGTTTGATATCGGCGCACTTGTCGTCGATGTGCGCTTCGATCTGGTTTTCCACCTCATCGGGCAGCTTATAGCCGGTGCCCGCAAAGATCTTGATGCCGTTGAATTCCATCGGGTTGTGGGAGGCCGAAATGACCACACCGGCGTCGGCGTGGTACTTCCGCACCAGATAGGCCACAGCGGGAGTGGGCACCACACCCAGGCTCTCCACGTCTGCGCCCACACTGCACAGACCGGCGGTCAGGGCCGCTTCCAGCATATCGCCAGACTGGCGGGTATCCTTTCCGATGAGGATGCGGGGCTTGTGGCCGGTGCTGCTGGTCAGCACAGCGGCTGCGCCCCGGCCGATCATCATCGCCATCTCACAGGTCAGGTCTGCGCCTGCCACGCCGCGGACGCCGTCTGTGCCAAAATACTTTCCCATAACAATACCTCGCTTTCCGGAGAGTTTTTCCTCTCCGTACCGTCTTTTTCTTTTCTACTTTATGCTGCCCCTGGGCCGGGGCGTTTTTCAGAACAGGCTCTGCTGCCCGTTTTCTTCTGCACTGCTGCCCTCCGGTGCCTTCAGGCCCAGATGCTCATAGGCCAGCCGGGTGACACAGCGGCCCCGTGGGGTGCGGGTCAAAAAGCCCATCTGCATCAGATAGGGCTCACAGAGGTCTTCCAGCGTCACGGCCTCTTCACCGAGGGCCGCCGCCAGCGTTTCCAGACCCACCGGCCCGCCGTTGTACATCTCAATGATGGCCCGGAGCAGGCTGCGGTCCAGCTCATCCAGGCCCAGCGCATCCACGTCCATCCGCTTGAGACTCAGCAGGGCCACATCCCGGTCGATGACACCGTCTCCCAGCACAGTAGCGAAGTCACGCACCCGCTTGAGAAAACGGTTTGCCACACGGGGAGTGCCCCGGCTGCACTTTGCCAGCTCGTAGGCGCCTTCCGGCGTGATGGGCTGGTCGAGGATGCCCGCCGAGCGGGTGATGATGCGGCTCAGCTCATCGGGGCTGTAGAGTTCCAGTTTGAGCAGCACGCCGAAGCGGTCCCGGAGGGGGCCGGTGATCTGACCGGCCCGGGTGGTGGCACCCACCAGCGTGAACCGGGGCAGATTGATGCGGATGCTCTGGGCACTGGGGCCCTTGCCGATCATGATGTCCAGCGCATAATCTTCCAGCGCCGGATAGAGCACCTCTTCCACCTGCCGGGACAGGCGGTGGATCTCATCGATGAAGAGGACGTCGCCCTCCTGCAGATTGGTCAGCAGGGCGGCGAGGTCGCCGGGCTTTTCGATGGCCGGGCCGCTGGTGATGCGGATCTGCACCCCCATCTCGTTGGCAATGATGCCCGCCAGCGTCGTCTTGCCCAGACCCGGAGGGCCGTAGAGCAGGATGTGATCCATAGGCTCACCCCTGCGCTTGGCCGCTTCGAGATAGATTTTCAGGTTCTGCTTGACCTTTTCCTGTCCGATGTAGTCTTCCAGATGCTGGGGGCGGAGGTTATTTTCCTCGGTGTCCGCTGCCGTCATTCCGGGCTGCATCATTTTTGCGCCATAGAGCGCGGTATCGTCCTGCATTGCTTACCTCCTGCCCGCCATGCTGCGCAGCGCCAGCTTGATGATTTCTTCCACGGGGAGCGAGCCGTCGATCTTCGAGACGGCCAGCGCTGCCTCGCTCTGGCTGTAGCCCAGCGACACCAGCGCCGCAATGGCCTGTCCCGCTCCCTGTACGGCCGCCGTCTCCGAAGCGGCACCTGCCACATCAGTCAGGTCGATGCCGCCGGCAAAGCCCTTGGCGACCTTATCCTTCAGCTCCAGCACGATGCGCTGGGCCAGCTTGGGGCCGACGCCGGATGCCGCCTTGAACGCCTTGTGGTCGCCTGCCGAGATGGCCAGTGCCACCCGGTCGGGCTCCATGACGCTCAGGATGGCAAGACCCACCTTGGCACCCACACCCGAAACTGAGGTGAGCAGCTCAAAGCAGGCCTGCTGCTCCTCGCTGGCAAAGCCGTAGAGACTGACGTCGTTTTCGGTCACGCTCATAACCGTATAGATGGTCGCTTCGTTTCCCACGCCGGGCAGCGCCCCGGCCACGCTGGCCGGGCACTGGGCGTAGTAGCCCACGCCGCCGCAGCTGATGACCACAGCGTTCAGGCTCTTTTTGACGATTTTTCCTGTTAAGCAGTATATCATGATAGCCCTCTCAGTCAATGCCGTTCGGCATCGCCCATTCCAAGCGGCGTGCCGGGCATGTCTATCGGATACGCGAACATTTTATTGTTTCAGAAATTGCAGTGCCCTGCCGCAAAAGACGGCGGCGCTTCAGATGGGCCCGGCCACCCGCCGGGTAAAGCGGGCCAGCTGACTGCCATTGGTGTGGCAGAAGGTGATGGCCATGGCCAATGCGTCGGCAGTGTCATCGGGTTTGGGGATGGCGGGCAGATGCAGCATGATACGGGTCATCTCCTGCACCTGCTTTTTCACTGCCTTGCCATAGCCGGTGACGGCCTGCTTGACCTGCATGGGGGTGTACTCGTAGATGGGCAGGCCGGCCTGCGCCGCAGCCAGCAGGATAACGCCGCGTGCCTCTGCCACGCCGATGACTGTGGTCTGGTTGTGCTGGTAGAACAGCTTTTCGATGGCCAGCACCTCGGGCTGTGTGCGCTCAATGACTTCTTTGATGCCCGCATACACTTCATCCAGGCGGCGCTCAAACGGCACCCCGGCGTCCGTGCATACGGCCCCGAAATCCACCGGTTCAAAGCGGTTGCCCGCGTAATCCACCACACCCCAGCCTACAATGGCATACCCGGGGTCGATGCCCAAAACTCTCATGCTGTGCTCCTTTTCCGGCACTTCACCTATTATAATCAGTTTATTATACCACAACAAAAGAGTGTGAGCAACTGCAACCTGCCGCCGCCCGGCAGCAAATGCACGTCCGCATGTACAAAACGGCCCGCCGGGCCGGGTCTTCAAAAAAGTTTTACAATTTTTGAAAAAAGGCTTGCTTTTTGGCCATTGGTATGGTAATATAATCAAGCTGATTTCGGCACAATAGAATATGGACGGTTAGCTCAGC
>DCCL01000096.1 GCA_002313795.1 Faecalibacterium prausnitzii | reverse complement strand
GAAGGTACGGAAACGGTCACTTTTGGCGAAGCCGTGAAAGCAGAAAAAAGTTTGGATATGAGTGCGCGAGGTGCACCAGATTTTGAACGTCAAATAGTAAGATTTGACGTCCTTTTTTGTTATGTAACCCCGAAAAATCGGGGATTGCACGGTCAATGCACGGCTTTTGCACGGTCGTGATTTTCGCTAGCAGATTTTGCATCAGGTCAGCAGAGCCAGACGGAGCTGCGCCTTTACTTCGGGGTCTGCATTCTTCAGAAGTTCCAGCAGAGCGGACATAGAGATAGTAGGTTCGCCTTCGGCGGGTACAGCCTGCGGGCTGGGGCTTTCCTGTTTAGTGTAGAAACCTTCCTCAAACTTCTTGCCCAGTTCTACACGGGAGGACTGCTGGATGTGGGCGTAGGTGTTCACCAGCATATCCGCCGTGGTATGTCCTGTGGTTCCCTGAACAGCCTTCACATCGCCGCCGGAAATCATCAGCTGATAGGTCGCACTGGAATGCCGCAGACCGTGAAACACGATACGCGGGAACTCCGGGTGTGCATCCTGCCATTTAGGGAGCCTTGAATTTTATTTTACACAAAACATATCCAGAACCCCATCTGTGAGCAGAGCGCCGTCTTCACTTTTGATTTGGACATGGACGATGACGACCGTGCGGCCGCGGCGGATGGTCGTGCCGTAGGCGTGGACGGTTCCCTCGGTCAGGTTGTGGATGAAATTCATATGGGCGCTCTGGGTCACATAGTGGCGGCCATCGCTGTGGGCGGTCAGGCCGGCTACACAATCTGCGAGAGTGAAAAGCAGACCGCCGTGGACAAAGCCATGAACATTCTTGCTGGTGGGAGTGATGGTCATTTTCACTTCACAATCATCGCGTTCTGCACGGACAGCTTCAATGCCGCAAAAATCCATGAAGGGATTGCTCTTGCGGTAGGCGGTAAGGTCGGTGTAGTTCATGGGGCTCCTCCTTTATTTTTCGGGCGTCGGCTGGCAATGGGAAGGTCAAGCTGCTGACGGTATTTGGAGACGGTGCGTTGTGCGAGCTGGAAGCCTTCCTGCGTCAGGCGCTCCCAGAGAAGGCGGTCGTTGAGGTTTGGCTCCTGCCGCAGGAGCTGCACCATCCGGGCGCGGATTTCCTGCGGGGATTTGCTGCCGACAGGCTGAGAAAAAAACTCGCTGAGAGGGTAAATGCCCCTGCGGCACTGAAGATATTTGTCCTTCAATGCTCGGGTGATGGTGGATGGATTCAACCCGAGAGATGCTGCCAACGTGCGGCGGGTCATGGGGGAGAGAACGCCATCCGGCAGAAGAAAAAAGGACGCCTGCGCCTCGACCACAGCTTCCAGACACCGGCGCAGAGTTTCGCCCCGACGGGAAAGTCCGTTGATAAGCTCCTGTGCCTGCTTGGAGCTGCGGCGCAGATAGGAGACAGTTTCTGCATCGGCAGAGTGCATCATTTCTTCATACTGGGCATTGAGGGTGAGGCGCGGAAGATAGAAGTCGTTGAGCACTACGGAAAGCGTTCCGTTCTCTTCCAGCACATAGGAGTCAGGCTGGATGTACTGCACCGGCTCGGCAGTCGGTGCGTCCCATCGTCCGGGGTGAGGGTCAAGCTGGGCAATCTGAGCGGCAGCGCGTTCGATTTCGGCCTTGGTGCAGTGGAGCTGGTGCGCGAGCTGGCTGTACTGCTGGCGGGCGAGGGCTTCGAGGTGGTGGGAGACAAGCTCTGTGAGCAAAGGCGTTTCCTGTCCGGTGCGCCGGAGTTGGAGCAGAAGGCACTCGGACAAGCTGCGGGCTGCGATTCCAGCAGGTTCCAAGGTTTGTACTGTGGCAAGTGCTTCCTCAAGCATGGCATCTGGAAGCCCCAGATGGTACAGATGCTCCAGCTCTTCCGGCGGAAGAAAGCCGTCATCGTCCAGAAGCTCTGTGAGGTAGGTGCAGAGGGACAAAAGCTTCGGCGGAAGTTTTTTGCGCATCAGCTGGTCACGTAGAAAGCTTTCCCGGCTGTTCAGCTTGCAGTCTTCGGCACCCGGTTCAGGCGGGGCGTCGGCAGAAATTCGCATCCACTCGTGCCGGGACGACAGCTCCCGGAATGCATCGCCGGACGGCTCCTGCCGTTCAAGCATCGGGTTCTCTTCCACGGCACGTTCCAAAAAATCGCGAAGATCCTGCACGTTCATCTGCAGCAGGGCCATATTCTGGATGAGCTGTGGGCAGAGCTTGAGCTGCTGCGACAGCTCCTGCCGGAATTGCGGTCCTTCCATAGAGGCTCACTTCCTGTTTCTGAACCGAAAAAAGTTTTCATTTAATAAAAGTTCATGAAAATTCCTTGACATTTTTACAAAGGGCGGCTTAGATAATCTTTAAGCGTCTACCCTCTGACGGTGGACTTGTGGTTCATTCTAGCACAAAACAGGAGAAAGGAAAAGATGCCATGACCGAACGGAGTCCAAAAATCTGCCTTATCTCGCCCACCGAAAATCTGGCCCGTCGTGCCAAATCCCTGATCGCGCGGCGGGGCATGGATGTACGTGTGGAGGTGGCAGAACTGGAGGCGGCTGTCTCACTGGCAAAACGGCTTCTGACCCAGGATGATTATCTCTTTATCAGCAGGCGCGGGACCCGTGACCTGCTGCGCAAGAGTCTGAACATCCAGATCGTGAATATCCCCGGTGAAGCATCGGATTATATCCCGGCCATCCAGCAGCTGCGCCACGAGCAGGGACTTATTGCATTTTTCTCGTTCGAGGAAGAGATCAGCAACGAGCTGCGTACCATCTGCTATCTTCTGAACCTGAAAATGAAGCACTATTGCTTTTCCGACAGCCTGAGCTGTCAGTCCGCCGTTCAGCAGGCGGTGGCCGACGGTGCGGCGTGGGGCCTGGGTGGTGTGGTGTCGGAACGGTTTGCGAAAATGTACGATTTGCCGTATATCCGGGTGGAAAGCTCTGATGCCTCGATTCTCCACGCACTGGATGCAGCCCAGCAGCTCTACATTACGCAACAGGAAAATGCCCGCCAGCAGGAGCAGCTCCAGATTCAGCTGGAGCGCTACCAGAACATTCTGGACTACACCCACGATGCCATCATCGCCATTGATGAGAACGGGCGCATCAGCACCACCAATCAGGTCGCAGAGCAGATGCTGCTGCCTGCAAAGCCGCCCTTTGCGGGGCGTCCCATTGAGGAGGTGCTGGCAAACACTCATCTGACCAGCGTCCTTCATACCGGAGAAGCCGAAATCGGGCAGATGATGAACATTCACGGCACCCTTGTTTCCACCAACCGCGTTCCCATTCGGGTGGGTGGGCAGGTGAAGGGCGTTGTTGCAACGTTTCAGGACATCAAGACCCTGCAGACAGCAGAGCGGAACATCCGTATCAAGCTGCACGAAAAGGGTCTGGTGGCAAAATACCGCTTCTCCGATATTCTGGGCCGGTCACCCGCCATTCTGGAAGCAAAGCGCCTTTCCGAAAACTTTGCGGATTCGCAGTTTACGGTAATGCTTTATGGCGAGACGGGCACCGGCAAGGAGATGTTTGCCCAGAGCATCCACAACGCCAGCCCCCGGCGGGACGGGCCGTTCGTGGCCATCAACTGCACGGCCCTCAACCGGAACCTGCTGGAATCGGAGTTGTTTGGCTATGCGGACAGTTCTTTTACCGGGGCACGGCGGGGCGGCAAGGCAGGACTGTTTGAAACAGCCCACGGCGGCACCATCTTTCTCGATGAGATCGGTGAGCTACCGCTTGAGTTTCAGGCACCGCTGCTCCGCGTTCTGCAGGAAAAAGAAGTGCGCCGTGTGGGCGATGATACGGTGATCCCGGTGGACATCCGCATCATCGGTGCCACCAACCGCAATCTGCTCCAGCTCGTGGAGGAGGGCCGGTTCCGCCGGGACCTTTACTACCGGCTGAATGTTCTCAGTGTGCAGGTGCCGCCGCTGCGGGAGAGGGGCGATGATTACCTGAAAATTGCCCGTGCCATTTACGACCGGGTGCTGCCCCAGCGTTCTGCCGGGGAAGAAGAGGCTTTTTTCCGGGTCCTGGGCCGCTGCCGCGTCTATACCTGGCCCGGCAATGTCCGGGAGCTGACCAATCTGGTCGAGCGTGTTTCGCTGCTGCTCCACCGGGGCAGCTCGGAGGAAGAGGTGTTCCAGTCCCTGAACATTGGCGTTGGAGGGCAGAAATCTGTCTCATCGGTGCCGCCGACACAAACTGCCGCACCGGTTCTGGACCGTGCTGCCGTTCTGGCTGCACTGCAGCGGAATGGCGGAAACGCATCCCGTGCCGCCAAGGAGCTGGGCATCAGCCGCAGCACATTGTACCGCCGCCTGAACCAGAAAAGCTGAAGTGTCGCAAAACTGTTTCAGACTGTCTCATAAACGAGACAGCTTTCCGGCAGGTGAGTGAAACACTTCTGTGAAAACGGGCAAAGAATTCAAAAAGTTTAAGAAGAAGCCAACCGGCCTCCGCCATTTGCGGAGGCCGGTTTTTTGTATGCTTTTCATATGTTTTGACGCAATTTTGTGGCATAATCGCCAAATCGAAACTTTTTTCGACCCAAAAACTGATTTTCGCACGGAAATTGCTATATAGTCTGGCAGAAGTGCTCGAGCAAAGCAAACAGTTTGAAAGTCTTTCCCCGCAGGGCCATGCAGGGAAAGCGCAGAAGGAGGAAATTCTCGTGAGCAATAGTATCGCATTGATCTCCCTGATCGTTCTGATCGCGTGCATCGCCATCGGCTTTGTACTGAAAAAGAACGTCGGCCTGATCGCAGTCCTTGCCGCGGCCATCTTTGGCTCTGCAGTCGGCTATACGGATTCTGAGATCATCAAGGGCTTCAGTTCCAGCACCTTCATCATGCTGCTGGGCGTCTCGCTGCTGTGCACCATTGCCACTAATAATGGCACGCTGGAGCTGGCCGCGAAAAAGTTTTTGCAGCTGTCCGGCGGCCATGTGGCCGTAGCTCCCATCATCATGTATCTCATCGGCTACATCGTTGCTGCCATCGGCCCCGGCTGCGTCCCTGCACTGGGCATTGCTGCCGCGCTGAGCCTGCCTCTGGGCAAGAGCACCGGATACAACTCCGTGATGCTGGCGGCCATTGGTCAGATCGGCTCGATGGCCGGACGCTTTTCGCCCATCACGCCGGAAAGTGTCCTGATCTACAACCTTGCCAGTGAGCAGGGCATCACCGGATACCAGACCAACACCCTCATCTACGCAACCGTTACCACGATCGTCCTCTCCATCGTCATCTTCCTTGTGTTCAAGGGTTACAAGATCAAGGAGCCCCAGAACAAGGAAAAAGAGCAGCTGCCCGCCTTTACCCAGAAGCAGATCGTCACGCTGGTAGGTTTCCTTGCCATGATCGTGGCCAGCGCTTTCTTCAAGCGGAATGTCGGCCTGATCTCCTTTGCCGTTGCTGTCGTTCTGCTCCTGCTCAATGTGGCGGACGAAAAGGTCGTCATCAAGGGCGTGCCCTGGTCCACCCTGCTGATGGTCACCGGCATCGGAATGCTGATGAACATCGTCTCCGATGTGGGCGGCGTTGACCTCATGTCCAACGGTCTGGCATCCATCATGACTCCCCGGACCGCTGTCGCCATTCAGGGCCTGTCCGCCGGTATCCTCTCCTGGTTCAGCTCGGCCATCGGCGTTGTCTGGCCCACCATGGTGCCCACCGTTGGCTCCATTGCCGCACAGGTCGGCGTCAAGCCGGATGGCCTCATCACCATCATGTGCCTGACCGCTTCCTTTGCCGGTTTCAGCCCCGCGTCCACGGGCGGCAGCCTCATCATGGCAGCCAATGCAACGGACCCCGAGTTCACCAAAGAAAAAGAGAACAAGCTCTTTATCCAGATGTTTGGTCTGTCCGGCCTGCTGCTGCTCCTGACGGTGCTTGCTGGTCTGCTGGGTCTGTACAACATCCTGTAACATAATGCATTCCATGCGGCGGATGCCGCTTCAAAAAATCAGAAAATGAGGTGTCTATTATGAGTAAAGGTCTTTTGGATGGTGTGGTCGTTCTCGACCTGACCCGTGTTTTGGCTGGCCCGTACAGCGGCATGATTCTGGCCGATATGGGCGCGACCGTCATCAAGCTGGAAAATCCCAAGGGCGGCGATGATACCCGCAAGATGGGCCCCTTTATCAACGACAACAGCGTTTACTACGCAAACTTCAACCGCAGCAAGCTGGGCTGCACCCTGAACCTCAAGGACCCCGAGGGCAAGGAGATGTTCAAAGAGCTGGTCAAGAAGGCTGACATCGTCATTGAGAACTATCGCCCCGGCACGATGGAAAAGCTGGGCCTGGGCTATGACGTCCTGAAAGAGGTCAACCCCGGCATCATCTACGGTGCCGTGTCCGGCTTCGGCCACACCGGCCCCTACAGCAAGCGCGCCGGTTACGACATCGTGGGCCAGGCAATGGGCGGCCTGATGAGCACCACCGGCTGGCCCGGCGGCCCGGCGACCCGTGTCGGCACCCCGATGGGCGATGTGCTGGGCGGCCTGAACATGACCATCGGCATTCTGGCTGCACTGGTCAATAAGCAGAAGACCGGCCTGGGCGAAAAAGTCGATGTCGCACTGGTGGATTCTGTTGCTTCTGCAATGGAGAACATCACCATGATCTATCAGGCAACGGGCCGCATCCCCCAGCGCATCGGCAACCGCTATGAATCCACCTATCCGTATGATGTCTTCCCCGCCAAGGATGGCGATGTGGTCATTGCCGCAGGCAACAACAAGCTGTACGGCCTGCTCTGCGACGTGATGAAGCAGCCGGAGCTGAAGACGGACCCCCGCTTTGTGGAGATCAAGGATCGTGTGGCAAACCACGAAGCCATGCGTGAGATCATCTGCGCATGGACGAAGGATTACACCATCGACGAGATCGATAAGATGCTGAACGATGCCGGCTGCCCTGCCTGCCCGGTCAACACCATCGACCGTCTGGTCACGGACCCCCAGATCGCAGGTGCCCGTGAGATGTTCCCGGAGATCGACCAGCCCGGCATCGGCAAGCTGAAGATCACCGCAGTGCCTCAGCACCTGACGCGCACCAAGGCATACCCCCACAAAGCAGCTCCGCTGCTGGGCGAGGACAACGCCAAGATCTATGGCGAGATGCTGGGCTTTGACGCCGCCAAGCTGGATGAGCTGAAGGCAAAAGGCACTATCTGAGTGCAAGAAAGCTTTCTCAGGTGTGCGGCGGCAGCGGTGCAGGCCGAATGATGCTGCTTAACAACCCCTGCGGCGCTCCGGCATGGCGTGCTCCTGTGAAGATAAAATAAAGAGGGTTATACATATATGAGTAAAATTGAAGTTGTCGAAGTCGGCCCCCGCGATGGATTCCAGAGCGTGAAATGCGCTCCGCCCATCGCCACCGAACTGAAGCTTGAAGTCATCGATAAACTGATTGCTGCGGGCGTGCGGCATATGGAATATACCTCCTTTGTCAGCCCCAAGGCCATCCCACAGCTGGCCGATTCCAAAGCTGTGACCGAAGCTGTTCTGAGCAAGTATCCGGGTCTCGATTTGTTTGCGCTCGTCCCCAACCTGCGCGGCGCTCAGAACGCATACGAGCTGGGTCTGCGTAAGGTCTGCTATGTCGTGTCCCTGAGCAAGAGCCACAACAAGGCCAACATCAACCGCACCCATGAGCAGTCGCTGGAAGCCTACAAGGAGATTCGTGCAGCCTACCCGGATTTGAACATTGTCGTAGACCTTGCCACGACGTTTGGCTGTCCGTTTGAGGGCAAATACAACAATCCGCAGGCAGTGGTGGATTTCCTGAAGGATTACATCGACGCAGGCATGACCATCTGCTGCCTCTGCGACACCATCGGCATTGCAGACCCCGCACAGGTGAAAGCCGTCATTGGTGCGCTGAAAGCCGCCTATCCTGCCCTGAAACTGCAAGTCCATTTCCACGACACCCGCGGCCTCGGCATGGTCAACACGATGGCCGCCATTGAGAGCGGCGTCACCGAAGTGCAGTCCGCTCTGGGAGGTCTGGGCGGATGCCCCTTCGCCCCCGGCGCGTCCGGCAACCTGTCCACCGAGGACATGATCTGGATGCTGAACGAGATGGGCTATGACACCGGCATCGAGTTCTCCAAGGTGCTGGCAGCCGCCAAGTATCAGGTGGCAAACATCCCGGGCAACTACAGCGGCCACCATATCCACATCGAGCAGGAGACTCCCTGCAAGCACTGAACCACCCCCACACAATATTATAAGTATTGCGTGTTCTCCAACTATCATTCTCCTCCTTTTTAACAGGTCGGCACCTCTTTTCCTGCAAAGTCTACGGTCTTTGTAATGCCGGCCGCAATCCCATTCAAAAGCTCCCCCTTCTGATTTGCACACGAAATCGGAAAGGGGGAGTTTTTTATTCTCTTAGTGTGCTCGAGTAGTATGCTCGAGGATGAATGAAGAACTTTCCACAACATTTTGATAGGATTGTTGAATGCAAGAAGGCGTATGC
>DCCL01000211.1 GCA_002313795.1 Faecalibacterium prausnitzii | reverse complement strand
CTGACCTGGCTGTTCAGCCAGTGGAAGCGGCTGCTGAGCCACTTCATTCACAACAAGGAGAGCGATACCATCACCGAGGGTGAGCTGATGACCATGGTCAGCGAGGCCGAGAGCGATGGCGAACTCACCGACCGGGAGAGTCAGCTCATCCGCAGCGCCATCGAGTTCGACGATGTAGAGGTGGAAGAGATCCTGACTCCCCGTGTGGATGTGGTGGCTGTGGAGGACGACATCTCGCTGGAACAGCTGGCCCAGACCTTTGCAGAGTCCGGCTATTCCCGCCTGCCTGTTTATCACGACACCATCGATAACATCATCGGCGTGGTACACGAGAAGGACTTCTATCTGGCCCGGCTGAAAAAAGCTTCCACGGTGGAAGAGCTCATCGCTCCCACCCTCTATACTACCGGCTCCACCCAGATCTCCCAGCTGCTGCGCACCCTGCGGGAGCAGCATCATCACATGGCTGTGGTCGTAGATGAATACGGCGGCACCGAGGGTATCATCACGCTGGAAGACATCCTGGAAGAGCTGGTGGGCGAGATCTGGGACGAGCACGACGAAGAGACCGAGGATTTCCGCCAGCAGTCGGACGGCAGCTGGCTGGTGTCCGGCTCTGCCAGCGTGGATGACCTCTTCGAGACGCTGGGCCTGCCTGAGGATGAGGACATCGACTCCAACACAGTCAACGGTCTGGTACAGGAAAAGACCTGCCATCTGCCCAAGGTGGGCGACCACTTCAAGCTGGGCGACTACGACGGCGTTGTGACCCGCACGGCCCGCCGCCGGGTCACAGAGGTGCGGTTCAGTCTTCCCACTCCCGCTGCACAGCCGGAGGACGAGAAGGAGAAAGAGCGGGAAAAAGACAAAGCCCGCTTCTCCCGCAGCTCCCAGCATGCCGAAAACCGGTAATGTTCCATAATAAGCTCAAAGCGCCCGGCGCTGCATCATGCAGACCGCCGGGCGCTTTTCTGTGCCTGTCGTATCAAAAAACAGCGGTGTCCGCATGGACACCGCTGTTTTTTGTTTGGTTACTGTTTCTTCCAGCGCCGCATGATGCCCACGCCCAGAGCGTAGGGGCCGGTATGCACGGCGATGGTGCAGCCGATCTGGAGCACGCCTACGTCGCACTCCGCTGCCGGATACTTTGCACGCAGAGCTGCGCGGGTCTGGAGCCAGAGCCGCTTGCCTTCCTCCTCATCGTAGCCGTAGCCCACGATGATGCGGTAATCGTCCGGCGTGCCGCCGTTGGCATCCAGATAGTTCATCAGCTGTTCCAGAGCCTTCTCAAAGCTCTTCTGACGGCCCCGGGCCACGCCGCCCGAGAAGATCTCGCCGTCCTTGAACAGGATCATGGGCTTGATGCCCAGCAGGTTGGCCGCGCGGCCGGAGACCTTGCCGATGCGTCCGCCCTTGATGAGGTAATCCAAGTTGCCCACCGTAAAGAAGATGTTGTTGGTGCTCTTTTCCGCTTCCAGCCAGGTCACTGTTTCCTCCAGCGTGCAGCCTGCATCCCGCATGGCCACGGCGTTCTCCACCATGGTGGCCTCCGTGACCGTCGCTGCTGTGGAGTCCATCACCTCAATCTTTGCGTCAGGGTAGTCTTCCAGCACCAGTTCCCGGGCGTTGCGGGCACTGCCCACACAGCCGCTCATCTTGCCGGTGAAGCAGAGGCAGAGGGTGGGCCGACCGGCCTCAGCCTGACGGCGGAACACCTCTTCAAAGTCCTCAATGGAGGCAAGGCTGGTCTTGGGATAGGCAGCGGGGTTATCCACCATGAACTGGTAGAAATCCCGCACGGCGATCTCCTTGCCCTCCTTGCGGTAGTGCTCTCCATCCAGCGAGACATAGAACGGCACGATCTCTACGCCCATCTTCTGCGCCATTTCCGGCGTAAAATCGCAGGCGCTGTCAGTGATGATGTCAAACATAAGCGGCATCCTTCTTTCCGGTTTTATCGCAGCCTGCGTCTTCATGCACGGGCAATACCCGCAGACTGCCTCTCACAGACCCGTCTTTCGGAGCGGCGCTGTCTGTGAAAATTGCGATGGTCGCAGCGCTCAGACAACGTGATGGATGTATGCCTCACGCTCTGCGCCCACAGAGATATAGGTGATCTTGCAGCCGACGGCCTTTTCCAGATACTCCACGTAATCCTGAGCGGCCTTGGGCAGGTCTTCCCACTTGCGGACTGCGGTGATATCGCAGTGCCAGCCGGGCAGATACTCCACCACCGGCTGTGCGGTATCCAGAGCCTCGCCCATGGGGAAGCGCTTGGTGATGGTGCCGTCGCTCAGCTTGTAAGCCGTGACCATGGGGATCTTCTCCATGTAGCTCAGCACGTCCAGCAGGGTCAGAGCCACCTCGTCACAGCCCTGGCAGAAGACGCCGTAGCGGCTTGCCACCAGGTCAACGGGGCCGACACGGCGGGGACGGCCGGTGGCTGCGCCGTACTCATGGCCAGCCTCACGCAGAGCGTGCTTCTCTTCCTCGGTCATGGCCAGCTCGGTGGTGAAGGGGCCGTCACCGACGCAGGAAGAATAAGCCTTCATGACGCCGATGGAGTTGGTCAGCTTATGGCCCGGGATGCCTGCACCGATGGGAGCGTAAGCACCGATGACGTTGGAGGAAGTGGTGTAGGGGTAGATGCCGAAGTCGATGTCGCGCAGAGCGCCCAGCTGAGCCTCGAACAGCACCTTCTTGCCCTCAGCATCGGCGTCGGCCAGATACTGGCCCACGTCGCAGATATAATCCTTGAAGATGGCGGCATACTTCTCCAGCCATGCCCACATCTCATCCACGCTGATGGGAGCAACGTTGTAGCTGCCCTCCATGACCAGATTCTTGGAGTCCACCATGGTGATCAGACGCTTCTTCACGGAGTCGTCCAGATGGAGCAGGTCGCCCATGCGGAGGGTCTTCTTCATGTACTTGTCGCCGTAAGCGTAGGCGATGCCGCGCTTGGTGGAGCCGAACTGTGCACCGGTCTTGGCGAGGCGTGCCTCTTCCAGACCATCCTGCTCCACATGGTAGGGCATGGTGATGGTGGCGCGGTCGGAGATCTTCAGGTTGGCGGGGCTGATGGCGATGCCCTGTTCCCGCAGCTTATTGATCTCACCGTCCAGGTGATGCGGGTCGATGACCATGCCGTTGCCCATGACACAGACAACATTGGGGCGCAGGATGCCGGAGGGCAGCAGGTTCAGCACGAACTTGCCCCGCTCGTTCTTCACGGTGTGTCCTGCGTTGTTGCCGCCCTGATAGCGTGCAACGATGTCATACTCCTGGCTGATGAGGTCGACCATGCGGCCCTTGCCTTCATCGCCCCAGTTGATACCCGTAATTGCAGTAAGCATAATAAATGACCTCTTTATAGTTTTTCAAAAGACAGCCTTTTCCGTGCACCTTGCCCGGGATACGCCACCTTGGGAAACAAGCTTTGCGCGGCGGCGTTCCTCCCCGGAACGCGCACCAGCTCAAGTATAAGTATAGCACTCTTTTGCGGACAAAAAAAGAGGAAAAAGCGGTTTTGTACGACTTTTTCCCCATTGTCTGCGCCTGGTCTCAGAACTTCTTGCCCAGCTTGTGGATGGTGCCGTCCGGCTCCTTGATGGAGGTGTGTTCCAGCTGGGTGAGGAGGTTGGCTTTTATGTCCTCCAGATACTCCTGACGCAGGGCCTGCTGTTCGGCCTTCTCCTCCTCGGTCAGGCCGGTGGTCTTGCTCTTATGTGCCAGCTCATTGATGCGGGCAATTTTCTCTTTGGTCATCGAAGTTTTCCTCCGTTTGTGATATAATATAAGCTGCCCTCCGCAGCAGGGCCCGGCGCAAAGCCGCTCTGTCTGCCAATGTCTCCCGCGCAGCGCGCCTGAGAGGGCTATTTCAGTATAGCAAAGGACTTTTCTTATGTCAAACCAGCTGAATTATTCACAGCAGATGAACGAAGTGTTGAAAACTCTGGGCGCTTCCCGGCCCCGACTGCTTCTCCATGCCTGCTGCGGGCCCTGTTCCAGTGCGGTGCTGGAACAGCTGTGCCAGTATTTCGACATCACCGTGCTCTATTACAACCCCAACACCTGGCCCGCCGAGGAGTATCACCGCCGGGGCGAGGAGCTGGAACGCTTTGTGGCCGCAGCCCACCCGCTGGGTGTGACCGTAGTAGAAGACCACTACGACCCGCAGGAGTTCTATTCTGCCGTGGCGGGCCTTGAGAACGAGCCGGAACGGGGCAGCCGGTGCACCGTCTGCTACCGTCTGCGGATGCGCCGGGCGGCCCAGTATGCCGCCGAACACGGCTTCGACTGGTTCACCACCACCCTCTCCATCAGCCCCCACAAGGACGCCAAGCGCATCAACGCCATCGGGCAGGAGCTGGAGCAGGAATTCGGCGTGAAGCATCTGCCCTCCGATTTCAAGAAGCAGAATGGCTATCTGCGCTCTTTGCAGCTGTCGGAGGAATATGGCCTTTACCGGCAGGATTACTGCGGCTGTGAGTTCAGCGCAAAGGCAAGGGGCATCGTCTGAGCAGAACGCAAAACGTCCCATGTCCGGCACCATTGCGGTGAGGACATGGGACGTTTTTGTCCATGCTTCTCAGTAGACAACAGCATCCTCTGCCGTGAACCCACCGAGAGAGTTCTCCTTGACCTGAATGCAGACATAGGTGATGCCGCTGTCTGCTGCTGCGGAGAACTGACGCTTTGCAGCCGGAGCGACCTTCAGCCAGTCGCCTGCCACAAGGTCGATCTCCTCGCCGTCAAGGACAGCCTTGCCCCGGCCTGCGAGGATGCCGTAGATTTCCTCGTTGTTCTTGTGGGAGTGCACAAAGGGCACGCCTGCACCGGCGGGGAGCTGGTTGACACTGACCTCTGCACCGGTCAGACCCAGTTTATCATGAAGCTCAACACGACCTTCGTTTCCAACATTGATCTTTGCGTAGTTTGCCATAATCGGGACCTCCAAAACAGATTCGCAAGTTTCTTGCCTGTTTTCAGTTTACAGGTTTGCACACTCAAAAACAAGTACGCACTTTTTTATAACTGTACATACAAAATAGAATGTGTTATACTCAGCCGGGAGGATATATGACAATGAAAACAAAAGAGGAACTGCCCGCATGTCCGGTCGCTACTGCGGTCGCCCTCATCGGCGGCAAATGGAAACTGCTCATCCTGCGCAACCTGAGGACCCGCCCGTGGCGGTTCAACGAACTTCAGCGGGACTTGGACGGCATTTCGCAGAAAGTCCTGACCGACAGCCTGCGGCAGATGATAGATGACGGACTCGCTTACCGGCACGACTATCAGGAACTGCCCCCGCGGGTCGAGTACGGCCTGACCGATTTGGGGCAAAAGATGCTGCCCATCATCGACTCACTTGCCGATTTCGGAAATTACTACAAATCGGTCGTGCAATGAAGCACCATTTTAAAAAAGCCGACGCAGATGCGTCGGCTTTTTCGTTTTACTCTTCCGGCAGCTTTGCCACAAGGATGGAGAAGATGATAAGTCCCACACAGGGCACGATATTGGTCATCATGCCTGCAGCAAGGCCGGCGCTCTGAGCCACCATGCCGATGACCCAGGGCATCAGGATGGCACCGCTGGAAGCCACCGGCAGCATGATGCCCATGCTGGTGACGCTGGTCATCCGGCCTGCGCTGGCAACGGCGGTGGGGTTCATGCCTGCCATGGCAAAGGCGAAGGCAAACAGCAGCAGGATGGCTGCGCCCTGACTGTGGGCCTGCATCATCAGGATGTAGAAGATGGTGCAGGTCACGCCCATGACCACCATGGCCTTGCGGGGCTGTTTGAAGGGGAACACAAAGGCGATGAGGAGACGGGCCACTAACGTAGCGCCCCACATGACGGTAACAGTATAGGCCGCCAGTGCGCCTGCAATGATGCCGCTGCCCTTAAAGTAAGTGACCATCCAGCCGGTGACGCTCTGCTCTGCAGCGTTCTGGCAGAACAGCAGGCCGGTCAGCAGCCAGAAACGGGTGGACTTGAGGAAGCTCCAATCGGTGACTTCTTTTTTGCCTGCGCCCTTGCCTGCAAAGGGAGTGCCCATATACACCAGCCAGAGCAGCAGGCCCAGCACCGCCAGCACCAGCACGGCAAAGGAGCCGCTCACCTTGCCCGCCGCTGCAATGAAGAAGGGACAGAGCAGTGCGCCGCAGGCGTAGCAGCTGTGCATCAGGTTCATGCCCCGGGTGCGGCTGGCGGAGTTATCGCTGACCAGGATGGTGCAGGTGTTCATGACGCTGCCCTTGGCGATGCCCACCAGGAAGAAGCCCAGCGCCAGCACAGCCACTGCGCCGCTGAGGCCCATCATGGCGTAGCCCACGGCATAGCCGATGGTCAGCAGCAGGATACTGGGCTTCATGCCCAGCTTGCCGGGCAGCATGGCGATGAGAAAGCCTGCCAGCAGGTTGCCGATGCTCATCAGGGAGAGCAGCGTGCCGGTCATACCGTAGGCAAAGCCATACTGCTCCTGCAGCAGGCTGACCACGACACCGCTGGAGATGGCACAGATGCCGCTGAAAAAGAAGGTGACGAAGCCCACGTTCCGCAGGCGGGTGTTCTGTTGTTCCATATGGTTCCTCTTTCCGTTTTCCTTTTCCTGTTTGCGCCGCTTGCCGGTGCGGCGTGTTGTATCCTATCTTATTATAGCAATTTGTGGGTTTTATGCAATATACAGCAGTTTATGTTTCTCATGCACTGGCCGCATCCGCAGACTGCACATCGCCAATATGCCGCCTTGGGAGGCGTTATTGGTAAAAATTGCGATAATAAAAGGAGGGGCGGACATCTTGTCCGCCCCTCCCGGGGTCAATGCTTATTCTGCCTTGGTCTCAGGCTTTGCCTCAGCCTTGGCTTCCGGCTTTGCAGCAGGAGCTGCGGCCGGTGCGGCGGGCTTTGCTGCGGGAGCAACAGGCTTCACCACGGGCTTCGGGGGATACGGATCGTC
>DCCL01000213.1:3175-3402 GCA_002313795.1 Faecalibacterium prausnitzii | reverse complement strand
ATCCCGGCGGAATACGGCCTGCTGCCGCAGGTGGAGCTGCTGGGCAAGACCTTTGGTATTTACGGCTATGGCAGCATCGGGCGGCAGACGGCCCGCATTGCGCAGGCCTTTGGCATGAAAGTGCTGGTCTGCACCCGCACCGTGCGCCCGGAATATGCAGCAGACGGTGTGGAGTTCGTGGACTTTGCTGCCCTGCTGGCCCGCAGTGATGTGCTCAGCCTGCACTG
>DCCL01000213.1:2862-3048 GCA_002313795.1 Faecalibacterium prausnitzii | reverse complement strand
GGATGAAAATGCCGTGGCCGCCGCTCTGCAGAACGGGCAGCTGGCTTACTATGGTGCAGACGCTTTTGGTACCGAGCCGCTGCCGGCGGAAAGCCCGCTGCGCAGCCTGCCCAATGCCATTCTGACGCCGCACATTGCGTGGACTACGAAGGAGGCCCTGCAGCGTCTGATGGACATTACGGCCCA
>DCCL01000213.1:2627-2827 GCA_002313795.1 Faecalibacterium prausnitzii | reverse complement strand
CGCCCAGAACCTGCGCAGTTATCTGGCCGGGAATGGCGAGAACATTGTGAACCGATGACCGAAAAAAGAAGAGGGGCTGCCGTATCGTCGTGTGCGGCAGCCCCTTTGTTTGTGTCTTAGTCGATGGTAGTCTTCGTCCGGCCGATGCCAATAACGGCTGTAGAGATCTTTTTCCAGCTGTTGCAGCCGCACACGCCGTC
>DCCL01000213.1:0-2492 GCA_002313795.1 Faecalibacterium prausnitzii | reverse complement strand
AGGGCGTCCTGCAGGATCATCACATAGCAGCCCCGGCTGCCGCGCCGCAGGGTGGGGTACCCGGCGGTTGTGCCGCTGCAGGCAGGCGTGCCGTAGCGGCGGTCCATGTGCACCCAGGTAGGGGTCTGGCTCAGCGGCTCCACATAGCCCCAGGCACCGGTGCCCCGGGCGGCATTGTAGATGGCGGTGCGCTCGGTCTGGGTCAGGCTCTGGCCTACGTCAAAGGAGACGCCCGCATAGTGCTGGCTGCGGGTGCCGTGACCACCCTCCCAGATGCGGCGGAAGGCGTATCCCACCGGGATGCCCTTGCCGTATTTGCGGCGGGTCAGGTTCCAGGCTTCCATAGCTGCAATGGTGGTCCACAGCGTCGGACTGCCGGATTTGCCCCGGAACTCCCGCACCCGCAGGGTGGTGTTGGTGCTATAGGGCATGGGGTCATTTTCGTTGAGGTCTGCGTAGGTGTAGACCTTGTTTTCGTAAGCATCGTAGATCAATAGCCGTGCCATGTGTTATCCCTCCTTCTGGGTGCAGCGGCAGCTCTGGGCCTGCAGGGCATCCCAGGTCTCGCGGTTGACGGTGCCGGTGACCAGCAGCCCGGCACGCTGCTGTGCGGCCCTGACGGCAGCGGTCTCATCGGGGCCGAAACGGCTGTTCTCGGTCACATAATCTTCGCCGCAGTACAGGCTGGCCCGGCCATTGAGCCAGGTCTCGATCTGGGCTACATCCGGCCCGATGCTGCCCTCGCTCATGGCCCGGCCCGGGTAGGCAAGGCCCTGCGCGCCGTCCCGGTCCGGGTTTGGTGTCTGAGTGGCCAGCTGCAGGCTCAGGGCCTCCACGGCCGTCCAGGTCTCAGCGTCCGCGATACCGCTCTCCGGCAGATCCAGCAGAGCCTGGGCGCTGCGGGTGGCAGATGCAGTCTCCTCTGTGTACTGGGAAGACAGCGGCGGGCTCTCTACGCTGTCAAAGTAGTAGGCGATGCGCTGCAGCAGGATGGTGTAATAGAGCACGGCACTGCCCT
The DNA here is from genome assembly GCA_002313795.1 of Faecalibacterium prausnitzii. Lineage (GTDB taxonomy): Bacteria > Bacillota > Clostridia > Oscillospirales > Ruminococcaceae > Faecalibacterium > Faecalibacterium prausnitzii_L. The sequence goes on along the minus strand of DCCL01000213.1, from coordinate 1,474 downwards.
CCGAACCTTCACGCAGCGGGGTGCCGGGATAGGGCAGGCGCTCCAGTGTGACCACGGCTCCGGAGCTGCGCAGCTGGCTGGCCCGGCTGTACAGCGAATCCCAGGTGGTGCGCCCCACAATGCCGTCCACGGTCAGGCCCGCAAAGCGCTGGTAGGCCCGCACGGCGGCCTCGGTGGAAGAGCCAAACTGCCCGTCAATGCTCACAGACGGGATGCTGCTTTCGTAGGCGCTCAGAAGGTAGAGGTAGAACTGCAGCTCCCGCACTGCCGTGCCGGAAGAGCCATTGCGCAGTACGCCCGGGTATTCGCCGGGGCGCAGGCTGGAAGAAAGCAGCTTGTTGGCAATGTCGTTGTACACCTCATACAGCTTGTTCCAGGTGGCGCGGCCCACCACACCGTCACTGGTCAGGCCGAAATAGGTCTGGAACCGGCGTACGGCATCTGTGGTCGCACTGCCGAACTTGCCGTCCATCGTCACATTGTTCAGGCTGGAATACACCGTGCGGGCGATCTTGAGCCAGAACTGCACCAGCCGCACATTCTGTCCGCTGTCACCCTGCCGCAGGGCGGTGCCCGGGTAGGCATTGGGCGTGCCGTTATCCGACTGGATGCTGCGGAACTGGTCGTACAGTTCCGTCCAGGTGGTGCGGCCCACGACGCCGTCCACGGTCAGGCCGTATTTGCGCTGAAAGGCCCGCACGGCGTTGGCGGTGCCGCTGCCGTAAACGCCGTCCACCGTGACGGACGGGATGGAAGAATCGTACTGGGCCAGCGTGTTCAGCCAGAACTGCAGCTGTTCCACGGAACTGCCGGTGGAACCGGTGCGCAGTACAGTGCCGCCCCAGGTGCCGTCCGAGAGGGTGCCGCTGGACGTTTCGCCCTCGCTGGTCAGCTCGGCCAGATCCTTGACCGAGACGTAGATATAGCTGATTTTGTACCAGGTCTGCCGACCGACCACGCCGTCTGCTGTCAGGTTGAACTGCTTCTGGAAGGCTTTGACGGTGGCTGTCATTTTGGCACCGAATACACCATCCACGGTCAGCAGTCCGAAGAAGGGGTAGTCCTTCGTGATGCGGTTCAGCTGCCGCTGCAGGGTGAACACCGCCGTGCCCCGGTCACCCTGCCGGACAGGAGAGCCCGGATAGCTGCTGGGGATGGACTGGATGTTGTTGGTGCGGACGATCTCGATATCGTTGCCGTAATAGTATTTGAGGATGCTCAAGGCATTGCGTCCCTGATTGGCCAGCGTGACCGTGCCCCACTGCTTGAGCCCCGGGCAGGTGACGGATTTGCCGTCGCAGTATTCGGAGTAGTAGGGGTTCACGGTACCCGTCTTACGGATGTAGGTGTTGAAGATATCGTCTGTCAGCTTTACCATCACATCGAACACGGTGCGGCCATGGACGTAATACTGGTCGTAGCTGGTAGAGTTGGTGATGTTGAAGCTATACCCCTTGCTGGGGTACCACTCGGT
>DCCL01000042.1 GCA_002313795.1 Faecalibacterium prausnitzii | reverse complement strand
ACCCTGGGGATTTCAGTATTCGCCCTACGTTTACTACAATGAACACTGCATCCTGTTTAACCAGGAGCACATTCCCATGAAGATCGAGCGGGCCACCTTCCGCAAGCTGCTGGACTTCGTGGCCCTCTTCCCCCACTACTTCGTGGGCAGCAATGCCGACCTGCCCATCGTAGGCGGCAGCATCCTAAGCCACGATCACTTCCAGGGCGGTCACTACGAATTCGCCATGGCGAAAGCTCCCATCGAAAAGAGCTGGGTCTTCCCCGGTTTCGAGGATGTGGAGGCTGGCATCGTCCACTGGCCCATGAGCTGCATCCGGCTGACCTGCGCGGATGACGAGCGTCTGGTGGAACTGGCCGATAAGATCCTGACCGCATGGCGGGGCTACACCGATGAGCAGTGCTTTGTCTACGCTGAGACCGACGGTGAGCCCCACAACACCATCACTCCCATCGCCCGGATGCGGGACGGCAAGTTCCAGCTCGACCTGGTGCTGCGCAATAACATCACCACTCCGGAACATCCGCTGGGCGTCTATCATCCCCACGCCAAGCTCCACCACATCAAGAAAGAGAACATCGGCCTCATCGAGGTCATGGGCTTGGCTGTTCTGCCCAGCCGCCTGAAGAAAGAACTGTTTGATCTGGCTGATGTGCTGGTGGCGCACACTCCCACCTCGGAGTATTCCGAGGCCCTGCAGAAGCACGCAGAGTGGGCGGAAGACATTCTGGCCCGCCACCCTGACCTGAATGCAGACAATGTTCACCTCATCCTGCAGGACGAAGTGGGTCATGTGTTCGAGCAGGTGCTGACTGATGCCGGCGTCTACAAGGTGGACGAGGCAGGCCGTGCAGGCTTTGAGCGTTTCCTCGCAAGCGTCTGATTTTTCCCGTAAACACAGAAGTGCCGCATCGCTCCCAATAACCGGGAGGACGCGGCACTTCTTTTTTCATTTTTACTGTTTGCCCAGCTGCCAGAACGCCACGGCGCTGGCGGCGGCAACATTCAGGGAGTCCACCCCGTGGGACATGGGGATCTTCACGGTATAGTCGCAGGAGGCGATGGTGCTGGCGGCAAGGCCGTCGCCCTCGGTGCCCAGCACGATGGCAAGTTTCGGCTCCTTCGCCAGCTCCGGGTCATCGATGCTCACCGAACGGTCGCTCAGGGCCATGGCAGCTGTCTTGAAGCCGAGGGAGTGGAGAATGTCCATCCCCTTCTCCGGCCAGTCTGCCGGGGTCTCACCCAGCTGTCCCCAGGGCACCTGGAACACCGTGCCCATGCTCACCCGGACGGCCCGGCGGCAGAGCGGGTCGCAGCAGGAGGGGTTGATGAGGACGGCATCCATATTCAGTGCCGCTGCCGAGCGGAAGATGGCACCCACGTTGGTAGAATCCACGATGCCTTCCAGCACTGCCACCCGGCGGGCATTTTTACAGAGCTCCTCCACCGGGCGGGGTGCCGGACGGTGAAAGGCACAGAGCACGCCCCGGGTCAGCTCAAAGCCGGTGAGGGCGGCCAGCAGTTCCCGGTCGGCGGTATACACCGGAGCATTCCCGCAGCGGCTCAGGATGCCCGCCGCCGGGCCGGTGATCTGTTTCCGCTCCATCAGCAGGGATACCGGCTTATAACCCGCATCCAGCGCCCGGTCGATGACCTTGGGGCTTTCCGCGATGAAGATGCCTTTTTCCGGTTCCAGACGGTTGCGCAGCTGGTTCTGGGTCAGGCGTGCATACGGGTCCAGCTCCGGCGCGTGGAAATCGGTGATCTCGATGATATTGGGCATACAGAAAGCCCCTCCTTCTCTGGCAAATGCTGTTTTCTGTATTCTACCACAGTCTGCGCCTCAATGCAAAACAAAGCGTGTCCTGCAATGTTCCTCCTGAATCGTCGTTATGGATAAAAAATATGATGCAGTTTTTGACAAAACGCCAGTTTTGCGTTATAGTATGGCGTGGACTTATCAAGACATTATCGATGCTACTGATATAAAAGGAGGAGCTTTCATGCCATCGCTCAAACATCACGGACAGATGTCCGAAGCTTTTATCACCGCCCTTTTCCTCTCGGTCTCCGGCGGCTTACAGGATATATATACCTATCTGTATCGCGGCAAGGTGTTCGCCAACGCCCAGACTGGCAATATCGTGCTGCTGGCCGTTAAATTCGTGGAGGGAGACTGGGGTTCGGTGCTGCACTACCTGATGCCTCTGTGCGCTTTCGCACTGGGCATCTTCGTTGCCGAGGTGATGCGGCTCAAGCTGCGGGAGATGCAGCTGCTCCACTGGCGGCAGCTGGTGGTCCTCTGCGAGATCCTCCTGCTGTTCGTCGTGGGCTTCCTGCCGCAGGAGCTGAATCCGCTGGCCAACTCTCTGGTCTCCTTCTCCTGCGCCATGCAGGTGCAGTCCTTCCGCAAGGTGAACGGCTACGCCTTTGCCAGCACCATGTGCATCGGCAACCTGCGCAGCGGCATGGATTCCCTCTGTGCCTGGCTGGTGGGCGGCAATCCCAAGGCCATTGGCAAGGCCATCCATTATTTTGCCATCATCTTCCTGTTTGCTCTGGGTGCCGGCATCGGCAGCGTTGCGCTGAACGTCATGGGCGTCCGGGCCATCTGGCTCTCCTGCCTGCTGCTGGCGGTGAGCTTCTGCCTGATGTTCCTGAAAGAGGACATCGAAGAGATCGAGGAACTGGAACACGAAGAGCTGGAACATCTGGAAGAGCTCAAAAAATAATTGCACCCTTGCGCTCCGTATGCTATACTATAACTTGATTGTGCAGTCTCCGGCCCGGTGTGCCGGAGGGTGAAGTTCAGAAAGCAGGAAGAGGAGCAGCTCATGAAAATAGGCTTTGACAACGCGAAATATCTTCAGATGCAGTCCCAGCATATCCGGGAGCGCATCGCACAGTTCGACAACAAGCTCTATCTGGAGTTTGGCGGCAAGCTGTTCGACGACTACCACGCCTCCCGCGTGCTGCCGGGTTTTGAGCCGGACTCCAAATTGCAGATGCTGCTGCAATTAAAGGAGCAGGCCGAGATCGTCATCGTCATCAGTGCGCAGGATATCATCAGCAGCAAAGTGCGGGGCGACTACGGCATCACCTACGACCTCGACGTTCTCCGCCTCATCGATGCCTTCCAGGGCATGGGATTGTTCGTGGGCAGTGTCTGCGTGACCATGTACACTGCCGCCCCCGAGGTCGAAGCCTTTGAGCACAAGCTCCACAGCGCCGGCATCAAGACCTTCCGTCACTACAAGATCCCGGGCTACCCCAACGATGTGGCCCGCATCGTCAGCGACGAGGGCTATGGCAAGAACGATTACATTGAGACCGAGCGTCCTCTGGTGGTCATTACGGCCCCCGGCCCCGGCAGCGGAAAGATGGCTACCTGCCTGTCCCAGCTCTACCACGAGCACAAGCGGGGCGTGAAGGCCGGTTACGCCAAGTTCGAGACCTTCCCCATCTGGAACCTGCCCCTCAAGCATCCGGTCAACCTCGCCTACGAGGCTGCTACCGCTGACCTGAACGATGTGAACATGATCGACCCCTTCCATCTGGAAGCCTACGGCGTGACCACCGTCAACTACAACCGGGATATCGAGATCTTCCCGGTGGTCAACGCCATGTTCGAGCTCATCGCAGGCAAGAGCCCTTACAAGTCTCCTACGGACATGGGCGTGAACATGGCCGGCAACTGCATCGTGGATGATGCTGTCTGCCGCGAAGCCTCCTGCAACGAGATCATCCGCCGCTACTTCAAAGCCCTCTGCGACCAGAAGACCGGCAAGAACGTAGAAAATGAGCTGTTCAAGCTGGAACTGCTCATGAATCAGGCCGGTCTGACACTGGGCACCCGCCCGGTGGAAAAGCAGGCTCACGCTGTGGCAGAGCGTACCGGCGGTGCACCGGCTGCGGCCATTGAGCTGCCGGACGGCACCGTTGTCACCGGCAAGACCGGTCCCCTGCTGGGTGCAGCCTCCTCTGCCCTGCTCAATGCCCTGAAGAAGCTGGCTGGCATCGACCAGGAAGTTGATCTCGTCTCTGCCCGGGCCATCGAACCCATCCAGACCCTCAAGACCAACTATCTGGGCAGCCGCAACCCCCGTCTGCACACCGATGAGATCCTGATCGCACTGTCCAGTTCTGCCGCTGAGAATGAGACTGCCGCCCTTGCATTGCAGCAGCTCTCCAAGCTCAAGGGCTGCGATATGCACTCCACGGTCATCCTCTCCAGCGTGGACACCGACACCATCAAGCGTCTGGGCCTTTACCTCACCTGCGAACCCGCCTATGAGGAAGAAGACCGCAAATATCATAAGGCATAAGCGTTTTTGCGCATAGCAAAAGCCGCACCGCACAGTTTCTTGCTGTGTGGTGCGGCTTCTTTGTTTATTCAGTTTTCTGTCCGGCTCAGACGTGTGCGAGGTTCGGCGCACCGCCTGCGATCTCCTCTGCCGTGAGGGGTTTTGCCTCCACGGGAGCCGTCAGGCGTTCCTTTGCCACCGCCAGCATCAGTTTGATGCGGTTCTCCTGATTGACCTTGGTAGCGCTGGGGTCGTAGTCGATGGGGGTGATATTGGCGCTGGGATACAGGGCACGGATCTTGTTCACCATGCCCTTGCCCACGATATGGTTAGGCAGGCAGCCAAAGGGCTGAGCACAGACGATATTGCCATAGCCGCCCTGCACCAGTTCGATCATCTCAGCGGTCAGCAGCCAGCCCTCACCCATCTTGGCACCCAGAGAGATGATGCCTTGGGGCTTCTCCACCAGCTCCTTGAAGGGGCCGGGAGCATAGAAACCGGCGTCAGACTCCGCCTTGAGCATGGCACGCTCCACGCTGTCCAGCCAGTTGAGCAGCTGGTCAGTGCCCAGCTTCACGGCCAGCTTGCCGCCGTAGAGGACATGATCCTCGCCCATGTTGAAAATGCAGTACTGCACAAAGCCCATCAGGCCCGGGAAGTT
>DCCL01000285.1 GCA_002313795.1 Faecalibacterium prausnitzii | reverse complement strand
TCCACCGTGGGAGGCTCACCGGGGCGCAGCTTGCGGTAGACTTCCAGCAGGCCTTCCTCGGTGTTCTTGGTGGTATCCTTCTCCAAGGTGGCGAGGATGCGCTCATCATCGCCGAAGTAGTTCAGGATGTCCTCGTTGGTGGACAGGCCCAGAGCGCGGCAGAGCACAGTGACAGGCAGCTTGCGGTTCTTATCGATACGGACATAGAACACATTGGAAGCGTCGGTCTCGTACTCCAGCCATGCACCACGGTTGGGGTTCATGGTGGCGCTGTACAGGTCGTTGCCCACCTTATCCTTGGCATCACCGTAGAATACACCGGGAGAACGGACCAGCTGGCTGACGATAGCACGCTCGGCACCGTTGATGACGAAGGTGCCTGCGTCGGTCATCAGGGGGAAATCACCCATGAAGATCTCCTGATCTTTCACTTCGCCGGTCTCTTTGTTCAGCAGACGGGCAGTGACGCGCAGGGGTGCTGCATAGGTCACGTCGCGCTCTTTGCACTCTTTGATGCTGTACTTCGGCTCTTTGTCGAGACGGAAGTCCACAAAGCTCAGTGCCAGATTGCCGGTATAGTCCTCAATGGTGCCGATATCGTGGAAGACCTCTTTCAGGCCCTCGTCCAGGAACCACTGGTAAGAGTTCTTCTGGACCTCGATGAGGTTCGGCATACTGATGACTTCGTCGATGTGGGAGAAGCTCATGCGCTCGGTCTTGCCGAGCTTGACGGGCTTGACTTTCATCATAAAATCAACCACTCCTTACTTTTATACTCTACGGATGTTGCAAAACGCAGGTCGAATTCGATTAGACGCACATAAATTCGGCCTGCACCGCGGGCAGAAGTCCGGCATTTTGCACAAACTTTTCGGTTCAACCCTCCAAGCTCATGCAGTGCAAACTCCCTTTTGGCGCACTAGGCCATTATGTGATACTAACACAGTATACACCCGTAAAACCCTGTTGTCAAGCCATTTTTCCATTTTTATGCGAAAAATTTCCCGGACGCCGCATTTTGCGGTACGCCCGGGCGCGTGTATGCTTTGACTGATTTTGGGGTTGATTTTTTTCTTTTTTACGTTCCAGACAAAAACACCCTTGTGCATTTTGTCACCATTTGCTCTTGCATCGGGCTTTATTCGTCCAGATAATCCCGCAGACGCTTGGCCCGGCTGGGGTGGCGCAGCTTGCGCAGGGCTTTGGCTTCGATCTGCCGCACCCGTTCCCTTGTCACGTTGAACTCCCGTCCCAGCTCTTCCAAAGTCCGGGCGCGGCCGTCTTCCAGCCCGAACCGGAGGGAGATGACCCGCTCTTCCCGGGGCGTCAGGCTCTTGAGAACATTCATCAGTTCCCGGCGGAGCAGCTGCCGCCCGGCTTCATCTGCCGGGACGCCTGCCTCATCATCCTGAATGAAATCTTCCAGATGGGCGTCCTCTTCCTCCCCTACCGGCGTCTCAAGGCTGATGGGGTCCTGCGCCAGCTGCATGAGTTCCCGCACACGGGCAGGCTCCATATCCAGTTCCACCGCGATCTCTTCTGCCGTCGGCTCCCGGCCTGTGCGGCGCAGCAGTTCGCCCGCCGTCTTCTTCACCCGGTTGATGCTCTCCACCAGATGCACCGGGATGCGGATGGTGCGCCCCTGGTCGGCGATGGCCCGGGTGATGGACTGCCGTATCCACCACGTGGCATAAGTGGAGAACTTGAAGCCCCGGTCCGGCTCAAACTTCTCTGCCGCCTTCATCAGGCCCAGATTCCCCTCCTGAATGAGATCGAGGAAGGGCAGGCCCCGCCCTGCATAGCGTTTTGCCACCGACACCACCAGCCGGAGATTAGCTTCGCTGAGACGGCGGCGGGCCGCAGCATCCCCGGCCTGTGCGGCCCGGGCAAGGGTGGCTTCCTCCTCTGCGGTGAGCAGCGGCACCTGGCCGATCTCCTTCAGATAGGCTTTCACCGGGTCGTCCAGTGCCACACCCTCTGCCGAGAGCTCATGTTCCAGCTTCCCGATCTGCTCTTCGTCCAGCAGCGGCAGCTCCGTTTCTTCCTCCGCCACCCGCACACCCCGCATCTCGAGGGCCTCATACAGAGCATCCAGTCCTGCCGGATCGAAATCCTGCTCTTCCATGGCCCGGCTCACCTGCTCCGGAGTCAGGACATGGCGGCGGGCGCGCCCAGCCAGCATCTTTGCCATTTCTTCCGTCTGCGACAATTTCTGCATCTGTGCTTCTCCTTCCGGCTCCAGCCGGCGGAGAGGTCAGACCCCATCTTCTGCGTCAGCAGTTCCCTGCTTCTGTTCCCGCATCGACTGGAGATACTGTTCGATATCGTTGGTTGACATACTGGCGGCGCGGCTTGCCACGGGAGTGCCCCGGGCAATGCGTTCCAGATAAAGTTTGATGTCCTCCGGCGTACAGTTCACATCGCTGTATTGTGCCGCAAGACGGCTCAGTTCATTCAATGCTTCCTCGCTGACAAAGGCGCGCAGGGTGGAAAGGCTCAGTTCCACCCCCTGCTCTCTGCAATGCAGCATGGCCTCATAGAGCTCCTTCTGCTGAGGCTGCAGGAATTGCTCCGGTTTCAGCTGTTTGCTCACCTTATCCAGATAGCCTGGTTCCCGCAGCATGGCGGCAAGAAGCCGCTGCTCTGCGCTGGCCATACCCAGTGCCCCCTGCCCGGCACCAAAAGGCACCTTCAGCTGGTTCATCTCGCCTTCCTTCAGCCTGTCCCGTTCCCGCTCCCGGCGGCGTCTGCTGCCGGCCTTTTTCACGGCATCGGCCAGCTGGGCCATGATGGCTGTTTTGGAAATATTGGTCTCTTCGGCCAGACGCCCGGCGTAAACTTCCTGTTCGGTGGGGTTGGAGCGCTCAGCCAGCATATCCACCGCTTCCTTGACGTATTCCAGACGCTGGGAATCCTGTTTGAGGTCGTACTGACTGCGCAGACGGCCTATCCGGAAATCCAGCGCATTGCCCACCCCATCCAGCAGAGCCTTGAAGCGGTCGGGGCCGTATTTCTTGATGTATTCGTCCGGGTCTTTCGCACCAGGGATCTGCAGAACACCCACCCGCACCGGACTGTTGCGGAACAGTTCCAGCGAACGAAGGGTTGCTTTCTGGCCGGCCTCATCGGAGTCGTAGCTCAGGATGACTTCATCGGCGTACTGGCTGATGAGCTTGACCTGATCGGGGGTCAGTGCCGTGCCGCAGGCGCAGACTGCCGTATCGATGCCCGCCTGATGCATGGAGATGACATCCATATAGCCCTCGCAGAGGACATACCTGCGGGAGGCGCTTCGCTTGGCGATCTGCAAGGCGAATACTGTATCGGATTTGTGATACACCAGCGTCTCCGGGCTGTTGACATACTTGGGCTTGGAGTCGTCCAGCACGCGCCCGCCGAATGCGATGATGTTGCCGCGGAGATCAAAGATGGGGGTCATGACGCGCTTCCAGAACAGGCAGTAGGCGCGCCCGGACTGGCTGCGCTTGAACAGACCGCTGGCATCCAGCTCCTGCTGATTATACCCCTTGTCCCGCAGATACTGATAGAGGGCCTGTCCATCATCGGGGGCATAGCCCAGACCGAATCGGACGATGGTCTTGTCATCCAGACCACGCCGACGCCAGTAGGCACGGGCCTGCCGGGCTTCTTCCACAGTAGAGTTGAGACAGGCATGGAAAAACCGGGCAGCATCCTTGTTCATGGTCAGGATACGGCTGCGCATCCGGCCGGTCTTATCATCCTCCGTTGGCTCCGGCATGCCGGCCCGCTGGGCCAGCATCTTGACAGCTTCCACGTAATCGATGCTGTTGATCTTTTTCGTGAACGATATTGCGTCGCCGCCTGCACCGCAGCCGAAGCAGTAGAAGCTCTGGGTATCCGGGTAGACATAGAACGACGGGGTCTTTTCACTGTGGAAGGGACAAAGGCCGCCGTAAAGTCTGCCTTTCCGTTTGAGCTGGACATAGCTGCCCACCAGTTCCACGATATCGGTGCGGCGGGTCAGCTCTTCAATGTATTCATGAGGTATCATAAGAGATGTTCGACGCTCCTTTTTCTCTGCTCTCTCCCCTTTCTGCGCGCGGCCAGCGTTCCACGCCGCGTCTGCGGCTATTATAACCGATACGCCGTGTCGAAGGGGGAAATTCAGTGTCTCTTTCTCCAAAAATATTTCGGCAGAACAGAGCAAAATTGCCATTGATTTTGTCCATTCTGCGCGCATTTGACTTTCTTTGAGGGGAAGGCGGGGAGGTTTCTGCGGGCGCGAGGATTTTGTCTGTGAGATAAGCGGGTGTACCCGCCTGTAGCGGGGGGTTGGTTTCTGCTTACGTAAAGTTGCTAATCGCTCCGCGGGCCAGAGGACGGAAGTTTCGCTGACGCGAAGGGTTAGACTGCTCTGATTGCAGAGATACGTT